>NZ_NOLK01000099.1:0-28735 GCF_002245985.1 Nostoc sp. 'Peltigera membranacea cyanobiont' 232 | reverse complement strand
ATTGAAAAAGTCCTTTCTAGCTTTCATTTAAAAGTTGCTTTTACTTCTGATGAGCAACCTTTAGGATTGTTAGGGGGTTCTGGAGCAGGTAAGCGCATGATTTTGCGCTGCCTTGCGGGGATAGAAACGCCTGCTTGTGGACGCATAGTTTTAAATAGTAGAGTCTTGTTTGACTCAGAACAAGGAATTAATTTACCCAGCCGCGATCGCCGCATCGGTTTTTTAGTGCAGAATTACGCCCTGTTTCCGCACATGAGTGTGGCGCAAAATATCGCTTTCGGCTTGCCCAAAAAACTATCGGCTGGCAGTATTAGGGTGCAGGTAGAAGAACAATTATTAGCAATGCAGTTGCAGGGATTAGGCGATCGCTATCCGCACCAACTTTCTGGGGGACAACAACAACGGGTAGCCTTAGCAAGAGCATTAGCAAGTCAACCGGAAGCATTGCTTTTAGATGAGCCGTTCTCGGCACTTGACACCCATCTGCGTAGTCAATTAGAGGAGCAAATGACAGAAACTCTAGCTGGCTACCAAGGAGTGACTCTGTTTGTCACTCATAATATGGAAGAAGCTTATCGAATTTGCCCAAATCTGTTGGTATTGGAGCATGGTAAAGCCGTTCATTATGGCAGCAAACACGATATTTTCCAGCATCCTGCTACCGTTAGTGTCGCCCAACTTACTGGATGTAAAAACTTCTCCCGTGCTGTTCTCCAGTCATCACAACAGGTAGAAGCGACTGATTGGGATTGTAGTCTGCAAGTAATTGAACCTGTCAAGAGCGAATTATCCCACGTCGGCATTCGTGCCCATCAGTTCATTTTTACCAACGACTCATCACAGGAAAATACCTTTCCCTGTTGGGTAGTACGAACAAGTGAAACGCCCCATCGAATGACGTTGTTTCTCAAATTATATTCAGCTGGCAAAAATTCTCAAGATTACCATCTGCAAGCTGAAGTCTTCAAAGAAAAATGGGCGACGATGAAAGATCAACCTTTTCCTTGGTATGTGCGTTTAGATCCTCTGCGGTTGATTTTGATGGAATGAACGCAGAGATGCACCGCAATACTTCTCGGGTTTTGGGGAAAAGGGGAAAGGGAAAAGGGAAAGAAAAAACCTTTAACCCTTACCCTTTACCCTTTTCCCCAAACCCGATTCCGAGTTAAAAATGCTTAACCGAGCAGTATTGAGATGCACTGTGCCTAAAATGTCTGATAGAGAGATTGGCGTTGCTGAATAATGGGATGATTGGGGCTGACACGGAGACGCGGTGATTATGTATTGATCCAAATTCTCAAATCATCCGGCAATTATGCAACACCGAGAGATTTTGGTGATTTCATAGCCTGAAAGGATCTATCCCTGAGAGCAGAAATAGTGTAATAATATGATGTTACTTCCAAATCCTTATACAACAAGGAGTTTGTAATGAGTGTACTGTTCCAGCAAAAAATCTCTCACTTAGTACGTCGATTGATAATTGTAGTGGCTCTGATTGCTGTGCTTGTTATTAGTATCAGCACACCATCATACGCAGCTAATATAAGCGTAGACACACCATTCGCAGATATCTCTATATCCGCAGATCGTGTAAAACGAAAAGGTGTTGTAAAGTGGTTTAATGAATCCAAAGGGTTTGGTTTCATAACGCCAGAGGATGGAAGTAAAGACGTTTTCGTACATTTTTCTGCCATACAAAGCGAAGGCTTTAAGACCGTTTCCGAAGGTCAACGTGTCGAGTTCGAGATTGTAGAGGGACAAAAAGGGCCGAGTGCCGTTAATGTCAAGCCAATCTAACCCACAATTACCACTACAAGGACGCCACAGCAGTAAGTATTACCCTTAATAAAAAGCAAGTTTTTACTTCAAGCGCCCAGATTCCAAAGAGTCTGAGCGCTTGAATATTAGGTTGCAGAACCTTCTGCGAGGTAGGGGAATTATGCGGGCATCATCTGCATACTTCTGCAAGAGTCTGCACACTTACGGCAAGCGGCAGCACATTCCATCATTTTCGCGTCATCGCTCATCATCTCACAGGCCATAGCAGTGCGATCGCACATTTCGGCGCAAAGCATACAAGTACGTCCCATGAACTCAGAACCGCTCATCATCATATTCATGCACATCATGCACATCTCAGAGCAATCGCGCATCATGCTCATCATGCTCATCATATTTTTGTCCATCTGCATACCACCTTTGGCCATGCAGTAAGTCATGGTTTCCATGCACATCTTGTGACAGTCCATACAAACTTCCATGCAAGCTTGCATTTCGGCAGTCATGGTTTCATTCATCATCATCATCATCTGAAATACCTCATGATTTTTTGATGTATTAAAGAGTGCCCTTAGAAGGACTACCTCATAACATTAATCCTATCCTTTTAAAGAGTCAATGGGAGTTTTTAATCCAGAATTTGGAAACCTAGTATCCCGATATAATTACCGATAATTGGGACAAATTCTACAGAAGTTTAGTGCTGTTTTATTGATTATTCTTACATATCAAGGTTTAGATACTCCCGTTCTTAAGTGGGGTTTATTTAGCAAGTCCACTTTCTCATCGGGGATCAAAACTTGGAGTTAAGTAAGGGACTTCCAATTAAAAAAATATCCAATTTTGTAGGGTGCGTTAGCGACAGCGTAACGCACCGCCAGATATCTCGGTGCGTTACAGCTTTCGCCTAACACACCCTACTGTATATTTTATTTTTTGGAAGTCCCTAAGTCGGCGCTAAACTAATATTTCAAGCTATGTTAATAAATTTAAATGTAGGGCGCTTTGTCGCGCACCGTCAACAATTCAAGGTGCGTTATGCCGTAGGATAACGTACCCTACTTCAAATTTATATTTCTTTATATATATGGAATTTTTCTCGCCAACTTACTTATACTAATTCTTTGTGAAACTACACAAAATCAGGCTTAGTAAGACAAGGGGATTTTGCCCCTTGTTCTATGTAACCTTACAGATGAAATTACAGCATATTTCAATATTTCAACTTCGTGAGTAAAAAAAGTACCCAACCCTCCCCAAGGCATTGGGTAGAGTTGGGGAGGAGTGGACTTTATTTAGTTGCAAAGTAGTGTATATTACTTATGCTGTAGGAGAAAGCTATATTTTCAATCAAATGTGTCAAAAAATTGGGCACTATTTTGGTAGTTATCTTAACCTCAAAAACCAATGGCAAACGTGTCAGTTCACGGGGATCGCTTTTATCTATTGGCTAATCAAAGTAATAATGTTTTTTCACGTCGCTTGTGATTTCCCAGATGCAGGACATACCAGAGGGAAAAATCACCAAATCACCTTTACCCATTTGTACTGGCTGTCCACCATCAGGAGTAACAACTACATTACCTTCCAAAAAGTAACAAGTTTCTTGAGAATCATAAGTCCAAGGGAATTTTGAGACTTCCTTTTTCCAAACTTCCCATTTATAGACACCCAATTCATTGAGGCGTTCTTGTCTGGGTTGATGCTCAATTTTAATTTCCATATTGTGTTTTTTCTAGTTATGTTCAGCAGTAAGATTGAATATCTTCACCACACTGATCTACTAGATAACACAAAGCACGAAAACGTAAGTACACAAGTTCGTTATAAAGCGGATTTAGCTTGCACATTGGTGGAATGTGGGCTATTTTGCGACCAAAAAGCATGATATCACGCTCGAATGGACACTGGGCGGGAATCAGTTTAGCAATAAATTTGGCTAATTTCCGATTCTGAATCTCAATTGTGTCTAGCCATTGACGTAAGGGTTGCAATAAATCTAATTTAGGTTGAGCTAATTGGCTTTTACTATCCGCTTGATGATTTTGTCCTAAAGGTGGAATAAAAGCAGATAGAAAAATGCGCCGATTCTTTGTTTTAAGCATGGTTTTAGGCAAGGTTTTCCTTGTGTAGATGAACTATTTGCCGATTGGGAGTATTACCATCTAATTTCTCTAGTCAATTTGCATTTTGCTTGTTTGTAAAGAAAGAAGCAAAATAAGCTCAACTCAAAGAATTTACATGCATCTTTGGAGGTAAATGGTTTAACTAATTGTTATTTAAACCCACCAAATCAGGAAGAACTGTCCCGTTAAATACAAAATAACAAAGAAAATATAAAAATGGCATTTCTTTAAATTATGGATTGCTAATATCGTAAATAGCAAATTTATATATTATGTATAAATGCCTGGTTCTGAAACTGACTAGTATCTAGAGACGGATTTTCAGGGATAAAAAAATAGTCTAGTTCTGACTCCATATAGACTTCGCTAGGATTAGCCTGCAATATCTAGCGATTTTAGACCATAAAACATATAATAGTCTGTGCAATATGTTACATTAACTAACCTAGATATTATCTAATAAGTAGCAAGAAATTGTTTGATAGGTCTAAGCTAATACACTTACGACTTATAGCATTTACAAGAATATTTGCAGTAGGTGTAAGAACGTACAGCAGTTAATGTAATGGTGTCAACTTAACAAAAAGGCGGTTAGAAACTGCATCAATACAAACAAAACCCACATAGGCAGATTTTAAAACCTTGATTTTCCCTTAGTCCTCAGAAGTAGACGAGAGTTTGTGTAGTCGTGAATTCTATTTTTGGGGCTTATATTGATACCAGTATACAGAAGTACGCCCCTGCTAATATATCAGGTATTTTGTAAAATGGTATAATAATCAAAAGCTTATTTCTTAAAATATCTCAAGCCGGAACGATTTTGATATTTGTCGATATAATCTACATTCTTTTGCTCTAACTTTGACAGCGAATTAGCTGGAAATGATTTTGTTGAATATATAGGGTTATACCAAGGTTGCTTATCAAAGTAATCTTGCAATCCAGGAGTATCAAAACGACGACCGTGCTGGGCAAAAATCGAATTTCGCATAATATCTAGGTCAAAACCGTCTTTACCCTCTAAATCTGCATCAGTTACAAGTCTTTCGGAAAGCCAGAAATAATTGTTGACGGTCGTGGTAGCTACTGGCGATATTGATGTAGCTGGGGAAGGTGTAGATTGAGTAGGAACAGATGGGTTCGTTGGTATAATCGGAGTTTCTATCACCGGGCTTGCGATCGCTGATGGTGTTTCTGAAGGTAATACCGTTTTATCTGCTGTAGATTGAGTAGGTTTTGTTAAGACTTGACTAATAATCACAGATGCACCAATCAACCCACCTGCGATTAAACTGCCGATAAGGAGATTATTCTGACTATTACTTTGAGCGCTAGGCTGTGGTTTAGCAGGTACTGTCTGAGGTGGTGGTGCAGAGACTATAGTGGGTTGAGTCAAGAGGGGTTGCGTCGCTGGAATGGGATTTGCTATGTTCTGCAAAGTATCCAGCATTGCTCTGGCTGTTGGGTAGTGATCGCGCGGATGATATGCGATCGCTCTGTCGATTACTCCTGCTACGATCGGGCTAACATGACTCGCATACTGTCGCCAAACAATTTCACCCGTCTGGGAATCGGTTTCTAGTTGTTGCGCCTGTTTACCAGTCAGCAAATAAATTACCGTCATTCCTAAACTGTATAAATCACTCGAATATACTGGTCTACCTGCGGCTTGTTCGCTGGGCATATAACCAGGTGTCCCAATCACAATGGAACTGGTAGGATTGCCTTGAGAATTCACCACTGTTCCCATTGATTCGCGGATAGCGCCAAAATCAATTAGTATTGGTTTACCATCGCGATCGCGCACAATGATGTTATCCGGTTTAATATCGCGGTGAACGATATGCTTAGAGTGAACGTAATCCAGGACGGGTAACAAATTCATAAATAATTCCTGGACAGCGCTTTCACTAAATAGCCCTTGCTTTTGAATTTTTCCAGTTAGGGTATCGCCTTCAATCCACTCCTGAACTAAGTAAAATTGTCCGCCAGAGGAGAAGTAGGCATACAATGCTGGAATTTGGTCAGATGCGCCGCCGAGTTGTTCCAAAATTGCTGCTTCGCGTTGAAACCTCTCTTGCACTAACTGGTAAATTTGGGGATTGTTGTGAATCGGTCTTAGTTGTTTAACCACACAACGGCGCTTTGAGGGCATATAGGTATCCTCTGCTAGATAGGTTTCACCAAACCCACCAGCGCCCAGTGTGCGGATAACTTGATAGCGATCGTTCAGCAGCTGTATTGTCATGGGAGATTATAAGCGATATTCATGTTTATAGTTAGTTTTCCCCAAAACAACCTTCATTTCAAATCTAGCAAACCTTCTTCTTTCAATTTAGGATTAAAGCGAATTTGCATTTGTAAACCCCGCACTTCTAGCAATTGTGTTGAAATTTCTGCTTCTACTCTCCGCGCCACATTTTTAAGAATTTTTATTTGTGCTAATTCATCATTCGCTGGATTTTGATATTTCGCCTGTTCTTCAGGTGTCATAATAACTTTTACATCAATGGGATGCGTCCATTTTTCCTTGTTATCCCCATTTCCCCAAGGCACGCTGCCATTTTCAGCAATCCAAGCATTTTCAGTATTTTCTAAAATTGTGCGACTAGGGCGTTCAATAGTTTGAACCTTGACCCAATAGCAATGCTGTGGCTGACGGACTAAATGCTGTTTCAGGCTTAGATAAACATCACGAGAATAGCCCACAAATTGCAGCACTTTTTCTCGGTCAAAGATAGCATATACCCCAATCTTACTCTGAAATTGTTCGGGTAATTGCCCGCGATCGTCAATGTAAGGAATATATTCCAAGGTTGCTAAAGAAGAAAGATTCGTTTCAAGAGCCATACATCAAATATCAAACTTACTATTTGCCTATTAGGAAAAATTTATCTTCAAAATTAACTATTACCAATTTTTTGGTAAATTGCACAAAGGCGACTTGGTTTAAAAATCTTAGCAATGAACATGAAATTTGGCGGTACATTGATGATGGCATATTCATCAGATTCATGATACTTTTCAAACTCGGCTGGCATTCCTTTAGTGGTAGTTAAGCTGTAAGGAACTGGTTGGAAAAGTAATTCAGTAAATTTAACTTGCTCGCACTGCAACTGTTGACTAATTTGATTTAAGAAAGCAACGCTTGTCAATAAATTGAATAGAGTTTCTTGAGCTTGTGTTTCAAGAGTAAAACTGCTATCAAAGTTCTGGACGATTTTCAGGGGCATTATCTGTATGGGTAGTTATTAACGACTAAGTGAAAATTACCACTTTAAGATCAGCCTATGGGATTGTGGGACTTCTGTCAGCCACGAGAGGAAGCTAAATTATTAAGAATCATGAAGTTTAGGAGATTTCAGGGATAGATGATTTTTATTCAAGGCTGTGCTAATAAACTTCAGATATTATACTTAGAAATATAAATATCAAATTCATAATTAAATAACTAGGTGTAGTATAATAATTACTAAAAATGCCATGAGACAAAAGTGATACCTCCGGTGGGCTACGCCTACGCACTTTACCACATCAGCCTTCATCCTCCCTGAAAACGATTCTCACACAATAAAAATGAGTGGATAATCGCGATCTAAACCACAACTGTCCACTCAAATTTTACTAAATGCGCGTTAGTAGAAACAACCCAATTAGACTATTGAAACTTGGGAAAGTCCAAACCAATCTAACGTGACTCGGTTCCCTGATTGGGGCTACCTGCTACAGAATCCTCTCCTGGTGCTTCTGGTGTAGCACTGGGTTTAGCATCACTCTTTTCAGCATCGCCAGTTTTGCGGATACCTTCCTCAATGGGGGTTTGGTAGCCACCAGAAGCCGTAGGCGTACCTTCTTTATTATCAGATTTCTGTTTTTCTTGTTCAGCCATGACTACATTCCTAATCATTTATTCTTGGGATCATCTTAAATAAATTAGTGATGTGAGTGTATCTATCTAGAATCTAGTTATTGCTGATTCGCCCCTCTATCGAAAGTATTATTTAGTACTACTTATGTATGCTGACAAAAATCCAGAAATGTAGAATTTGTTAACCTTAGAACTCTTGCTATCGTTAAAGTAGACCTTGGAAAGGGCTTGATGCCCAAGATGCTTTTGAAATTGCTTTATTGATAGTTGACAGCAAATGGTTCATCTGTCGATTTTGTATGTTGCAAAAACTGCCAATAGTTTGATAAAAATACTGGTAGGGAATATAACGTTTTTTTTAACCCACCTTTAAGCAACCTCAAGTACCTATTCACATAGAGTAAATTATTTTGAAAAAAAATAAATATCTTAACAATGTTATGGAGTAAAAGGCATTTCCCAAAAATAAACGATCCCATTTTATTAAGAAAAATCCGATTTTAATTTCGTAAACTTTATAATAATTAATTTTATTTTGAGATTAAAGCAAATCAAATATGAAACTTTACAAACCTTTTTCACACAATCAATAATGCTACTTCCTGAAAATGAAGGTCAAAGGCTAGAAGTACTTAACCAGTATCAAATTTTAGATACGCCACCAGAAGAAATTTTTGATGAGCTTGCTCAATTAGCTGCTAACCTTTGCGAAACACCAATCGCTCTGATTAGCCTAGTTGATACAGAACGGGAATGGTTCAAGTCAAAAATTGGAGTAACAACATCGGAAATTCCTCGAAGTATTTCTTTTGGTAGTTATACTATTTTGCAAAGTAAAATATTAATCATCCCGGACGCTTTGCAAGATGAACGATTGGCGACAAATCCTCTTGTAATATCCAATCCTAATTTCCGCTTTTATGCGGGAGTTCCCTTAATTAGCTCAAGCGGTTTTGCATTGGGTAGTCTTTGTGTAATTGATTTTGCACCGCGAAACTTGACTGTTAAAGAAGAAGTAGTTTTACAACAGCTAGCTCGACAAACAATCAGGTATTTAGAATTACATCGGCAAAAAGTAATTGATGATAGCCAAAGAAGTTTTAATCTTCTTTTCTCTAAAAATCCTAATCCAATGTGGGTATATAACCAGAATACCCTGCAATTTTTAGATGTAAATGAAGCTGCTGTTATCCACTACGGTTACTCACGAGAAGAGTTTTTACAAATGCGAATAACTGATATTCGCACTCCAGAAGATGTGCCTATTTTCAGAGAATATTTAAGACAAAAGCACACTAGCTTACATTTCGCTGGACAATGGCAACATCGGCGAAAAGACGGACAGATTATTGATGTTGAAATTGTCACACATACAATAAGCTATGCCAGTTACAATGCTCGGTTGGTTAATATCCGAGACATCACAAAATATAAACGTATAGAAAGAACCCTTCAAGAAAGTGAAGCGAGATTTAGAGTTATTTCTGAAGCAATTCCTATTCCATTAATTATTTCGCGTCTATCTGACGGTTTGATTTTATATGCTAATTCGGAGCTAATGCAAACATTTCGATTTTCATCTGAAGATTTGGTGAATCGCAAGAATTTAGATTTATACCATAATTCAGTAGATTTAGAAGCCATGTTAGAAGCTCTTAATCAAAATGATTCTCTTCAAGATTATGAACTTAAATTGAAGAGGGCAGACGGAACTGATTTTTGGGCGATTGCTTCCTTGCAATATTTAAAATTCAATAGTGAAACAGCCATTTTAACAGTATTTTATGATATTACAAATCGCAAAAATGTAGAAACTAAACTTCAAGAACAAAATGAGTTTTTGCGGAAAATTTTTGAAAGTATCCCGTTGATGATTGCACTCATTGATGCCAATGGCAAACTCCAATGGGTAAACCAAGAATGGGAAAGTGTTTTGGGCTGGAAATTTAACGGCTTTCAAACTAGCAATGTGCTGGAAGCCTTATATCCTAATGCTGAATATCGACAGTATGTGATTAATTTTATGCAGTCTGCACAACGCAATTGGGGTGACTTTAGAACTCAGGTTCGGGATGGTGATTTATTAGATACATCTTGGACTAATGTTAAACTTTCAAATGGTCAAATTATTGGTATTGGACAAGATATCACAGAACGTAAGCGAACTGAACTGGCTCTAAAAGCTCAAGCCGAACGCGAACAATTGATGCGAACGGTTGCTCAACGGATTCGTCAATCTCTAAATCTCCAAGATATTTTAAATGCAACAGTTCAAGAAGTTCGAGATTTACTTGGGGTTAATCGAGTAGTAGTTTATCAGTTTGACTCAGAGATGATCGGCACAATTATGGCGGAGTCGGTGGAACCTGGATGGACAGTTTCTTTGAGCGTAGAGATTCATGATACGTGTTTTCAAACAGGCGCGGGAGTGGAGTATTATCAGGGACGCAAAAGAGCGATCGCTAATATTTATGAAGCTGGACTAACTGATTGCCATATTCGCTTGTTAGAACGATTTGAAGTCAAAGCGAATTTAGTCGTGCCCATTTTACTAGAAGTGAGTTCTAAAAACCCTGGCTCTCATATTTGGGGTTTACTGATTGCTCACCAATGCTCTAGTTTCCGGGAGTGGGAAGAAAATCAATTAGATTTGCTCGATCAACTTACAGTCCAATTAGCGATCGCAATTCAACAATCTAGCATCTTTGAGCAAGCTCAAACTGAACTAGTTCAAAGACAAAAAGCTGAAGTAAAGTTAAGACATGCCTTAGCTGAAAAAGAAGTCCTGTTAAAAGAAGTTCATCATCGAGTTAAAAATAATTTGCAAATTGTCTCTAGTCTCTTACAACTCCAGTCTCAAACTCTCAAAGATCCAGAAGTAATCAAAGTTCTTCGAGAAAGCCAAAACCGAATTGAGTCAATATCTCTAATTCATAAAAATTTGTATACTTCCGCGAATATCGGACAAATTGATGTAGGTGACTATATCCATAATTTAGCAGCAAGTTTGCTCATTTCCTATCAAATATGGCCGGGAAAAATCGTTCTAGAAACTGATATAGATTCGGTAAGTTTGAATGTTGACCAAGCTATTGCCTGTGGACTGGTTATCAACGAATTAATCTCTAATGCCCTCAAACACGCTTTCCCTAATCAACAAGCAGGAAAAATAAGTATTGCTTTACGTAATATTGGCAATAACATCGAGATGACGATTAGAGACAATGGGATTGGTTTACCAGATAATTTAGATTGGACAAATACTGATTCTTTGGGTCTGTCGTTAGTATATGACTTGGTTACAGAACAATTAGAAGGCGATATTACTCTAGAACGCAATCGGGGAACAGTATTCAAAATCCAATTCACGCAGTTAACTTTGCATCAGTAAATATCAAATGGGTCAAGCTAGGATTTTAGTTGTTGAAGATGAAGTGATTGTGGCTAGAACTATTGCTAGCCAACTCAGTCAACTAGGTTATATTGTTACGGGAACAGCTTCGTCTGGAAAAGTTGCCATTGCCAAGGCATCGGAAACTCAACCAGAATTAGTATTAATGGATATTATTCTTAAAGGTGAGATGGATGGTATTGCTACCGCTAGTAAGATTCGTGAGCAGTTAGACGTACCTGTAATATTTTTAACTGCTTATGGTGACGATCGTACTTTAGAAAGAGCCAAAATTACTCAACCTTTTGGATACATCGTTAAACCATTTACGACAAAAGATTTAAGAATAGCGATCGAAATCGGCCTTTTACAACACCAGTTAGAGCGTGAATTGCGGGAGAATCGAGATCGGTTAGCAACCCTTTTAAACTCGATGAGTGATGCTGTAATCGCTACAAATGAGCAGGGAGAAGTGACATTCATAAATCCCGCAGCTGAGGCGCTGACTGGCTGGCAGCAAAAAGATGCTTTAGGAAATGAGGCGACGAAGATTTTTAATCTTGTCAATGAAGTTACAGATACTATATTAGAAAACCCAATCACAAAAGTGCTGCGGGAACAACAGGTTGTTTATTTAGAAGAATTCACATATCTGATTAGGAAAGATGGAAAAAGAGTTCCAATTGGCGATAGTGCTTCCCCACTTAAGGGACGACCTGACCAAATAAATGGTGTAGTAGTTGTTTTCTGGGATCTTAGCGAACGACAGCAAACAAAATTGCTAGAGCAAGCATTGGAAAAGGAGCAAGAACTTAACCGTCTCAAGTCCTTATTTATCTCTACTGTATCTCATGAGTTCCGTAATCCCCTAACTGTGATTCAAACGGCAGTAGAACTGATAGAAATGCAAGGAGCAAATTTGACAGATGCAAAAAGGGGTATTTATTTAAAACGAATTCAAGGTGCTGTGCAATCTTTAGAAAAGCTCATGGAAGAAGTTCTGTTTATGGGTCGAGCAGAGTCCGAAAAACTTGTATATAACCCTGCTCCTCTTAATTTAGAAGAATTTTGTCGAGAGTTAATCAAAGATTTTTCTATTGTTGAAAATAACGTGTGTGAAATTGTTTTTACCTGTCATAGCGCTCGTACCGATGCTGTAATGGATGAAGGACTCTTACATTATATGTTCGGGAATCTCCTCTCAAACGCGGTTAAATATTCTCCAAGATGTGGCAAGATTCAGCTTGATTTAATATGCGATCCCATTGAGAAAGTAGCAATTTTTTCTATTCAAGATCGAGGTCTAGGAATTCCTGAACCAGACCAAGCTCGACTTTTTGAGTCATTCTACCGAGCCTCAAATGTCCAATCAATTCAAGGTACTGGATTGGGGTTAGTAATTGTTAAAAGGTGCGTTGATGCTCACAGGGGTCAAATCAGCGTCACAAGTCAAGTTGGAGTCGGCACGACATTTACTGTAATTTTGCCCTTAAATTCTGAATTATAAAAATCTAGCTTGAAAACCCCAAAGTTCACTCCTCAAAAACCCCAAATTTTGAGGAGTAAACTTCTTTTATCTTGGTTATGAAAAGTAGTTATAGGTTACTAACATCCCGATTTTTAGAATTAGCAACTTGGGTTTGGTAGTGCTGCCATTTTTTCTGTTGACGCACTCTTTTTTCTTCGGTGAGGCTATCAAAACAATAAGCACAGGAGATACCTTCCTCATACTTGTCAGATGCCTTATCTTCCTCAGAAATCGCATACCCACAACTGAAGCACCGCTCAGAACTCCCTTTCTCCAGCCCATGACTAACGGCCACCCGCTCGTCAAAGACAAAACATTCTCCTTCCCATAAACTTTTCTCTGCTGAAACTTCTTGCAAATACTTGAGAATTCCGCCCTTGAGATGATAGACCTCTGCAAAGCCTTGGGCAAGCATGAAGGATGAAGCTTTTTCACAGCGAATGCCACCGGTACAAAACAGAGCAACTTTTTTATGTTTAGTTGGGTCGAGGTGGCGTAGCACATAATCGGGAAATTCTCGGAATGAGCCAGTTTGAGGATTTTCTGCCCCTTGAAAAGTACCGATATTCACCTCATAATCATTGCGGGTGTCAATCACGGTTACTTCAGGATTGCTAATCAAATCATTCCATTCCTGGGGACTGACATAAGTGCCAACTTGCTCATTTGGATCTATTTCAGGCAATCCCAAAGTGACAATTTCTGGCTTCAACCGCACCTTCATCCGCTCAAAGGGCGGGGTTTCGGCATGGGACTCTTTAGACTCTAGGTCTGCTAAACGGGGGTCAGTACGCAGAAAACAGAGAATAGAATCAATCGCCTGACGCGAACCCGCAATTGTACCGTTAATGCCTTCTTGTGCCAACAAAATTGTCCCCTTGACACCTTGCTCTTGGCAGTAAGACAGTAGAGAATCTCGTTTCTCGGCAAAATCTGGCAGTTTGACGAATTTATACAGTGCTGCAACAACTTGGATATTTTCTGGCTTCATCCCTTTAGTAATGGAACAATATAAGTTACAATTAACTTCGACAACCAAAGTTACCGACTATTTTAATTTTATGGGGGTTTAGCTCAGTTGGTAGAGCGCCTGCTTTGCAAGCAGGATGTCAGCGGTTCGAGTCCGCTAACCTCCATTGGATGTAATTTGTGAAAATTTGCGATCGCTGGGAATATCCCAAAGGAAACACACCTAAATCAAAACCCCATTCTCTACTACAGAATGGGTAACAGCAGATGCTAGGGAATGAGTCAAGGGATAGATAAGTTGGTGTTGCATCCAATTGCCCTAATATTCAAAGTCGTACTTAGTTAGATAAATCTTTGTCCCAAGATAGTCCGATAAAGTACTGCTACAATAGGCATCTTAGTTGGCATCATTAAGAGCCAGCTAATCAAAATTTGACTTCTATATACTTAGGGGGTTGTTTGGAAAAGCGTCCATTGGGGTTAGTGGCAATTGTTCTCTACAAATCATTTACCGCCTTGCTGCTTATGGTTACTTCGATCGCTTTATTATTGACGTTAAAAAATTATCAAAATCTAGAGGCTTTTTCAGACGATTATGTTTTAGAAGGTAAATCGATAATCATTGATTGGGTTTTACAAAAAGTTATCAACTTAAATCCCAGAACTCTAGCATTTAGCGGCATTGGCGCAGGAATATATGCTATTGTAACTTGTATTGAAGCTGTTGGTTTGTGGTATGAAAAACGTTGGGCACATATTTTAGTATTGGTACTTGTCGGTATCAGCATTCCACCAGAAATTTATGAATTGATTAGGGGGATATCTCCTCTTAAGACATTGGTTTTTTTGTTAAATTTAGCAGTCTTTGTGTATCTATTCCGCAATTTTCCCAAACATAAAAAATAACTTTTATTCTGTTATATGGTCTATTGTTAAAAGTAACAACTGAGCAATATCTAACGCCAAACCAAGACCCCAAGTTGTACAATCGCTAGAAATACAATCTGGAGAGCGACTTGCCTAAAACGATTCACTCTACTCAACCACCACTGAAATTTATTCCCCAACGCCTTAATCTGCCAATACTCCAGATTGTTCGGTGGTTATTGCCGATCGCACTACGATTTCGCACTCGCCCTTGGCTACCGGCTGGTATTGTCAGTGTTGAAGCCAAGAATGTTGAGGTATTGGCTGAACTTTATCAACAATTTCAGGCTGGAAAAATTCGCTTTTTGTTGGCATTTCGTCACCCAGAGGTGGAAGACCCCCTCTGTATGTTGTATTTGCTTTCTCACATTGTGCCACGGGTAGCTCGTCAGAAAGGTATTACACTGCGATCGCTTGTTCATAGCTATTTTCTCTACGATCGCGGGATGACGGTTTGGGCCGGAAATTGGCTAGGTTGGCTGTTTTCACGGCTGGGGGGTGTGCCTGTTCATCGCGGAAGGCGACTAGATCGGCAAGCAATCCAAACAGCACGGGAGTTGTTTGCTAATGGGAAAGTACCGATCGCAGTCGCACCCGAAGGAGGTACTAATGGTCATAGTGGCATTGTTAGTCCACTGGAACCTGGTGTTGCTCAAATGGGGTTCTGGTGTGCAGAAGACTTGCATAAAGCCAACCGGACTGAGACTGTGATTATTGTACCGATCGCCATCCAGTATCGCTACGTTGAGCCACCTTGGTCTAAACTGGATTGGCTCTTAAGTAAGTTGGAAGCTGATAGCGGCTTGGGAGTTAAGGAAATTGATTCGGGCGATCAAAAAGAAATTTACTATCAACGCCTCTTTAGGTTAGCTGAATATCTCATTACCGAGATGGAAGAGTTTTATCGTCGCTTCTATCATCAAGACATTCCAAAAACCATCTTAAGTGATGAATCTGCTAGTCCTAATCAGGTGTTGATTAACCGACTTCATCGCTTACTGGATAAAGCTTTACAAGTTACCGAACAGCATTTTGGAGTCCAGGCGCAGGGTAATTTTATTGACCGATGTCGCCGCTTAGAAGAGGCTGGCTGGAATTGCATTTATCGGGAAGATTTGCCAGATATCAATGCTTTACCACCATTTAAACGTGGTTTAGCAGACTGGATTGCAGAGGAAGCAGACTTGCGAATGCGGCACATGCGAATTGTGGAAAGCTTTGTTGCAGTCACAGCTACTTATATTCAAGAACAACCAACTGCGGAACGGTTTGCAGAAACAGCTTTACTTGTATTCGATATGCTTTCTAGAATTCAGGATACAACACTCCCAGGACGACCCCGCTTAGGTTTGCGACAAGCACAAATTACTGTGGGAGAGCCAATTTCCGTTACAGAACGTTGGTCAAATTCTCAAGGCGATCGCCAAGCATCTAGACAAGGTGTGAGCGATTTGACAAAAGATTTGCAAATCGCTTTAGAGAAGATGATTAGCTAAGTAGCCAAACGTAAATCAATTCAAGTTTGTAGTGAGGACTTTAGTCCTGATAAACCTTGGATGAGCGATTCATCGCTCACGACAAACAAGGATTTTATTGCATGTCTAAATTATGCTAAGTAGGCGGGCACAAATAAATATAACTATGTAACGAAAAATAAAAGCGGTGAAAACCTTGTGATTGCTTCACTCCACTTCGTTGCGTTCGCAATGACATAGTTATAAATTTTCTCACCCACCTACTTATCTAGTTGGCAAAACTTCTAAGACTTTTTAGCTCGAATTTTGTCAAAGATTGCACCTTCATCAGTAGCTTGATATGAAAAAAGGAGCCTGACTCAGGCTCCTTAATAAAAACTAGTAATAGAATTGTGACTACTTGATAGTCACCTTACCACCAGCTTCTTCGATGCGCTTCTTAGCATCTTCAGCAGCATCCTTAGCAATACCTTCTTTAACTGCCTTGGGCGCAGCTTCTACCAAGTCTTTCGCTTCTTTCAGACCCAAACCGGTCAATTCGCGGACAATCTTCAGCACGGCAATCTTCTTATCAGCTGGGACTGAATCGAGAATCACTTCAAACTCGGTTTGCTCAACAGCTTCCTCAGCAGGAGCAGGGCCACCAGGGCCAGCCATCATCATCATACCACCAACGGGTGCAGCAGCACTCACACCAAAAGCTTCTTCAATTTGCTTGACTAACTCAGAAGCTTCCAGCAAAGACAGTCCTTTTAGTTGTTCTAAAATGTTATCGGTTGCAGCAGACATGGATATAACTCCTCTAATTTTGATTATTTATTTGTCATGGGCCATTGGTCTGTAACTATAGACTTTTGACTCTTGACTCTTGACTGATGAACCACGAAGTCTATTCAGCAGCCGTTTCGGTGCTGCTATCAGCAACAGTTGCGGTTTCGGCACTGCTATCTTGGACAGCAGCAGTTTCGGTGCTACCACCACTTTGCTCTTGGTCAGCCACAGCTTGCAAAGCACGAGCCAGTGAACCAGGAACTTCGTTGATACCCACAGCAATCTTGGTAGCCAAGGCGTTGATAGCCCCAGCGATTTGCGCGATGAGTTGTTCCTTAGATGGCAAGTCTCCCAGTATCTTGACATCAGGTTCTTTGAGTAGGCGACCTTCCAGGACACCACCGCGAAGTTCTGTCTTCTTGGTGACTTTTTGGAATTCTTGGTATGCCTTAATTGCCGATGAAAAATCTTCTTTTACCAGCAAAAAAGCGGAAGAACCATTGAGCAATTCTGACAAAGGCTGCCATTTTTCATTACCTTCAATGGCAATGCCCATTAGGGTGTTCTTTGTCACCTTACAAACGGTGCCACTAGGACGCAACCGCCGCCGTAAGTCTGTGATTTCCGAAACTGTTAGCCCCTGATAGTCAATTACCAGTGCCAGAGTTGAATTACTCAAAGTTTCTTTGAGGTCAGCTACTATCTCTTTTTTATTTTCTAGTGTTCTACCCATTCCAATCTCACCTCCTTAAAACAATCGGTGATTGCCCTACTTGTACGTTTCTTCTAAACCTGAACCCAAACAACAAACCCCAGCTAATTTAGCCGGGGTTGAGTATTAAGACTCGTGATGCCATACTTATCACGCCTTTCGGGGTGGTAATTTTGACAATTAGAGTTTTAACCTCGGCAGGATATTTAAGTTATTAGCACCTGCTGTCTCCGGCTTTGCCTATTTAATTTTGTCATTAGTCATTTCTCTTTTGTCTTTCGTCCTTTGCCTTTACAAATGACCAATGACTAATGACTAAAAAATTAACCTGCTTCGCTCAGTTTTAAATCTCGTAGGGCGGTGACATCAATTTTAATTGATGGCCCCATTGTGGCTGACACATAAAATGTCCGCCAATAACGACCTTTAGCTCCTGAAGGACGGTTACGGTCAATCGTCTCCTGCAATGCCTTCAGGTTGACTAATAAATCTTCAGGCGAGAAGGTTGTCTTACCAAACATAACATGGACAATACCAGTTCTGTCAGCTCGGAATTCTAGTTTACCAGCTTTGAATTCTGCGATCGCACCTGCTAAATCAAATGTTACGGTTCCACCTTTGGGCGATGGCATCAAACCACGGGGCCCAAGCAACTTACCCAGCTTTGCCACTTGTGGCATGACATCGGGCGTAGCAATCAGTTTGTCAAAATCCATTCTACCTTTCTGGATTTCGTCAATCAGTTCTTCTGAACCGACTATATCAGCACCGGCGTTGCTGGCTTCATTTACCTTTTCGCCTCTGGCTATCACCGCCACCCGAACGATTTGTCCAGTACCTTTAGGCAGTGCTACCGTTGTCCGCAACTGTTGGTCTGTATATTTGGGGTCAATTCCCAAACGGATATGGGCTTCGGCAGCTTCAACAAATTTAGCTGTTGCTGTGTCTTTGAGAAGGGCTAAAGCCTCTAAAGGATGATAATCCTTATCTTCTACTTTTGCTTGTAGCGTCTGCAAACGACGCGATATTTTTGCCATTTTTTCTCCTGGGGTAATTCCGAAGCTTCGCCTCTCCCCCGATAATTTTTAGTTATTTGTCATTTGTCCTTTGTCCTTTGTCATTTGTTAATTTTTTACTAATGACTAATGACCAATGACCAATGACTAATCTTTGACTGTTATACCCATATTCTTAGCCGTTCCTGCCACAATCTTCATTGCCGCGTCGATGTCGTTGGCATTGAGGTCGGGGAGTTTCGTTTGGGCTATTTCTTGCAATTGTGCTTTAGTTATTGACCCAACCTTCTTTTTGTTGGGTTCATTCGAGCCTTTTTCAACCTTCGCCGCCTTCCGAATCAGCACTGATGCTGGTGGCGTTTTGAGTACAAAGGTAAAACTCCGGTCTTCAAAAACCGAAATTTCTACAGGTATCACCATTCCAGCTTGGTCTGCTGTTTTGGCGTTGTACTCTTTGCAAAACATCATGATGTTAACACCATGTTGACCCAAGGCGGGCCCGACTGGTGGAGCTGGGTTGGCTTTTCCAGCATTCAGGGCCAGTTTAATGACCGCCACTACTTTCTTCGCCATTTGTATTTAACTCTGTTTCTCTACCTGATTAAATTCCAGTTCTACTGGTGTATCCCTGCCGAAAATTGAGAGCAAGGCTTTAAGTTTACTCCGTTCTGGAGATACTTCAATTACCTCGCCTTCAAAGTCTTTAAATGGCCCAGAAAGCACCATTATCTTATCACCAGTAGCCATGTCAATTTTGACAACAGCTTCCTGTTCGCTGGTTTGTTTGAATATGCGTTCAACTTCTGAACCACTCAGTGGTATAGGGTGGACATGACCGCGACCCTTGCTGCTACCACGTTTTTGCTCTGAGCCGACAAAGTTAATTACATGAGAGGTGTTTCGTACTACCTGCCAGGTATCATCATCCATCATCATCCGCACCAGCACATAGCCAGGAAAAACTTTTTCTTCTGTATGCTGGCGACTGCCATCTTTGCGGATTTTCACCGCCGGCGTTTGCGGAATTTCTACTTGGATAATTTTGTCAGCTACATCAAAAGTTTGAATGCGTTGCTCCAAGTTAGTCTTTACACGCTTTTCACAGCCTGAAGCTACTTGCACAGCATACCAGCGTGCTTCTTTTGACGCTGCTTCTGCTGTTTCTCCTGTTTCCTCCGACTGCAACGTGGAGTTGCGAGGTTCGTCTGTTGCAAAAGTCATCAGAACACCTGTTTTGCTGCCCAACCAAACAATCCATCGACCAAGTATATCAAAGATGCGGAGAGTGCCACCATTAACAACACAGCAGCTGATTCGCTCACTATCTGTTTCCGACTGGGCCAAACTACTTTGTCAAGTTCTTCTTTGGTTCCCTGGATGAAGTTGCCTAAGCTAAACCCATTTGTAGTTTCTGGCAATTCTGCTTCACTTTTTTTAGCCACGACCGTTTATCCCCCGGTTTCTTAGTCAATTTTGGATTTTGGATTTTAGATTTATTCTATTTCAGTCCAAAGTAATCAATTTAAGATTTTGGATTGAGAAGAAATCTAAAATTCGGTTATCCAGTTTTGCAGTTTCGACTCTATTTTACTTAGTTAACTGAAAGCAAAACAACTGCAAATACAATAAGTTTACCCGAAATTATTATCGCTAGCTGCTAAATTAGCAACTGCGTAATTATTTCGGGCTTTGTTTTTTGCTCTTGAGCGCGCCCTGGAGGACTTGAACCCCCGACATCAGGTTTTGGAGACCTGCGTTCTACCAACTGAACTAAGAGCGCACAAGCTGTTTTTGATTCAGTCATTGCGCTGAACTAAATTTTAGTTTAACGCAACACGCGATTTCTATCATACTTCAATTTCGTCGAGAAAACAAGTCAGCGGCAGATGCCGCTTGAGATTTGTCCCATAATGAAAGAAGCACGAATTACAAAGGGCGGTCAAACCGTTGCTTAATCCGGGTTGCCTTACCTACGCGATCGCGGAGATAATAAAGTTTAGCACGGCGGACTTTACCGCGACGTAATACTTTGATGCTGTCAATGCGGGGAGAATGCAACAAAAATACGCGCTCAACGCCTACACCTTGAAAAACCTTACGGACTGTAATAGTTTCGTTGATGCCACCATTGCGTTTGGCAATCACTACTCCCTCGTAGGGTTGTACCCGGTATTTTTCGCCTTCTTTAATTTTCACTCCTACTTTTACGGTGTCGCCCACATAAATGTCGGGCAAACCTGATTTTAGCTGTTCCGCTTCAATGGAGCGGATAATCTCTTGAGCGCTCATAGTCTTTCTGTCTGCTTAAAAAAAACCCACGATCATCAATCATAAATCGATAATCCTATTTCAGTCTACTTCTACTTATTGGAGATTGATAATTTTACTGAGACAATACTTGGTAGATCGAAGCTATATTGCAAAATACTGTACCACAGGTGTCAATTTATGAAATTTAGCGTCGTCATCAGTACCTATAATCGCTTGAACTTGCTGCAAAGAGCAATTGAGTCGGCTCGGAACCAAACGATTGAGTGTGAGGTGGTTGTTGCGGATGACTGTTCTTCTGATGATACCCAAACATATCTCAAAAGCTTAGGAGATAAGGTAGTTTACCATCGGAATGAAGTGAACCTTGGCCATGCCGCAACGGTAAATGCTGGAGTTGCCAAAGCTAGCGGCGACTGGATTAAGTTTTTAGATGATGACGACTATTTAGCGCCTAACTGCATAGAAGAGATGGCTAAGGCGATCGCACTTCGTCCTGATGCTGTAATCTGCTCTTGTGTGGCGGCTCAGGTGGATGGTAATGAAGTTGAACTCAGTCGCACTCCACAAGTTGGCCCCGGTTTAGCTTTTTATATCCCACAAGCCGATATTCATTACGGTATGCTCTTAGAGCTTGTACCCTTTGGCACACCTGTACAAGTAGCTTGCCGATGTGATGCTTTCCTGCAAACTGGTGGTTGGGATTCCACACTGGATGCTAACTGTGATGACATCGATTCGTGGATTCGGATTGCTCAGTTTGGCGATGCTATTTTCTTTAATCAGTGTCTTGCTTACCGCACTATTTGGACTGGTGCGTATAATCAAAAGTTTTCTTTGTCTCGGCGGTTGGCGACAAATATTCTGATGAAAGAAAAAATTTACACTTTGGTAAATGACCAACATCGCTCAAAGATTCCTGTATTTCAAGATATAAAAAATTACCTCAAACTCCATTGGATTTTAGTAGCACTGAAGCAAAAAAATCTCAAGAGTTTTCTTTCAATGATAGATCCTTCTATACTTTCTCCTCGATCTTGGAAGTTTTTGCTAGCTGCCGCCTCATCACGCCGTTCTCAGGGAAACAATTCTCAGGTTCGTAAACTTGTATTGATTGAGTCCTAGCTTAAAAAGCTAGGACCATCGTTTGATTATGAGAGAAAGTTATACCTGAAGAAAAAACATATTTAGAGCTTTCAGAAGTGGATGGAGGCTCTTATAAATTCTATGAAGTTATAGTTAATGACTCTCGGTTCGCTCATTTTTTTCTAGAACCGCAAAGCTTGCTAGAGATGGTCAGATATTCAAGTAAATTAGGGAACGCACAGAATATGTGGTGTATCAATGGCAAGAAAAAGTCCTCAACCAAAAGGGACATCATCTAAAGTACTAGAATGTGTGCAACAGAATTGTCCCAGTTACAGCAAACCCATGTGGAATGAGTATAACAATCTGCGACGTGTGAGAACTCTTAAAGGAGTGGTACAACTGCTGTTAAAAATTCGCCGTTGTCAAAATATATCTTGTGAGATTTATAAATGTACTTACTAAAAGGTCGCTTATTCAGAGTTTGTTTCATTCGTAGCGGGTTGTACATTCACAAATTATATGTCGTAATTTAACAAATTAATGTCGTTCACTTTATCCTGTAAAAACCTTGTATAGCAAGGGTTTTATTAATTTATATGATTATTCAAAAGTGACTAGAGATTTTCAATATTTTCACAAATTGAGGTCGCAAAACTAAAAACTTCACATTTTAATGGTCGTTTATTTTCTTCTCTGAAAAAGTCTGCTATTAAAGGACTTCACAAATTAGATGTCGCATTCTTGATAGCGACAATGTGTTTATTTATGTTAAGAGGTAAAACCTGAGTAATAGTGGTATAGACTGCATCAGTGTTGGAAAATTAACTGCGCTAGTCTGTTTCAGTGTATAACTAAAAAAATTAGCTATTAATCTTACATAATGAGGTTTCAGTTGTGACGTTTGAACCTGACGACATTCTGGAGGCTGGCCGTTCGATTCGTCCTTTTCTTCCAGAACTTTTAGGAAATGAGGCGGTTCAAGTAGACAAACAATTGGCTGAACTATTAGCACAAGCTAAAACTGGACAGGAAGTCGATAAGCAGATTTTAGAAATCTTGAAAAGTCAGCCAGACACTCGCAATTGGATAGCGGAGTTTCTTAGTGAGAAGCAGGTATCAAAGGGTTTTGAGCCACTTCCAGGTAAAGGTCAAGCAATATCTGCTCAAAAATATATATGTCCTCAAGGAGACTACGTTTGGTATCGCCGCATTGTCGGAGCGACAATACCAATTTGTCCTACTCATGGTGTCGTGCTAATACCTGCTGCTCAGTAATAAATATATGCCAACCAAATTTTTAGAAAGTCTGGGTGGAAAACTTGCAGAAAACTGGGCTGCAAACATACTGACACCAGCTTTTGTCTTTTGGATGGGGGGACTATTAGCTTGGGTCTTGCGTTTTGGTCGAAAACCTTTGGAAGATTGGCTCAAACAGCAACCAGAATCTTTGCTAATTGCTGTTATGGTAACAGGTTTGCTCATGATTGCTGTCTCAGCTTTTGTGGTTCAAAAGTTCGATTTATCTGTTTTAAGATTCTTAGAAGGCTATTGGTCTCGCTGGTTACAACCTTTACGACGCTGGATGATACAGCAACAAGAGTATGACTTTAAACGAAAAGATAAGCGTTGGCAAACTCTGGCTGATAAAAAAGAGAAACAAGTTATGACTAACGAAGAATTAGAGGAATATGTGACGCTAGATGGACAACTTATGGAGTTTCCATCTCAATTTAATAGGTTAATGCCTACAAAGTTAGGCAATATCCTTAGAGCAGCTGAAAGCCGCCCTTATGATAAGTATGGCTTGGATGCTGTAATTTGCTGGTCTCGCCTCTGGCTAGTATTACCAGATGGGGTAAAGAAAGAATTACAGGAAGCACGGTCAAGCCTGAACACAGCAGCCCGTTTTTGGCTCTGGAGTTTGCTGTTTATCGTATGGACTGTTTGGGCTTGGTGGGCTGTTCCTGCTGGGTTACTGGGGTTAATATTTGCTTACTACTGGGCAGTTGATGCGGCAGGTGTCTACTGTAGCTTGTTGGAATCTGCTTTTGATTTGTATCGCTTAGAACTTTATAAATCTCTTCGCTGGCCAATACCTATCAATCCTAAGCAAGAACAAGAGTCCGGTAAGCAATTGACAATCTATTTGTTGCGAGGGTCTGATCAGGACAGACCAATATTTACACCATTAAAGGACAAGTGACTGTCACAAGGGGGAATATTTAGTAAAAAAATTTACTTGGTTATTGTCTTGGAAAAGATAAGTAGAATTAAACGCTAGCTAAGATATTGATGAATTTTCCAGAATTTTTATAAAAAGTCGCATATTAATGAGTAGAGATGCTTTAGTAGTTGGCATTAATAAGTACAATTTTTCAGGATTGTCAGCGTTACGATCGCCTGCTAACGATGCAGAAGAGATCGCCAAGCGACTCAGCGAAGCTGGAAATTTTCATGTCAAGCGATTGCCACAATTCCTAGATCCGTTTGAAAATGATGCACCACGAATATCACCAAACCAGGAAATCAAGCTGGCAGATTTAGAGAAGGCTTTAGAAAAACTATTTTATCCTGAAGGCAGAAGCATTCCAGATACAGCCCTCTTCTATTTTTCAGGGCATGGTCTTCGTAAAGATGGACGCATCAAAGAAGGATTTCTGGCAACCAGCGATACCGATCCTGAATTAGGGAACTGGGGACTGCGATTAAAGTGGCTGCGGGAATTG
The DNA here is from genome assembly GCF_002245985.1 of Nostoc sp. 'Peltigera membranacea cyanobiont' 232. Taxonomy (NCBI): domain Bacteria; kingdom Bacillati; phylum Cyanobacteriota; class Cyanophyceae; order Nostocales; family Nostocaceae; genus Nostoc; species Nostoc sp. 'Peltigera membranacea cyanobiont' 232. The sequence continues at coordinate 4,087 of NZ_NOLK01000099.1, read as the reverse complement.
TTAGAGGAAAGTCCAGTACGGCAACAAATTATTTGGTTGGACTGTTGTTTCAGTGGAGAACTACTCAATTTTACAGAAGCTGACCCAGGCGATCGCGGAAATACACGCGATCGCTGTTTTATTGCCGCTTCCAGAGAATTTGAGCTAGCCCATGAAAACGTGAGCGGAGCCAGCAGCGTACTCACTAGCGCGATTTTGCGCGGATTTGACTTGGCTGATCTATCTAACCAATGGGTCACGAACGAAACATTAGTAACATTCTTGCGGCAGGAATTAGAAACAGCACCCCAAAAATTCATCTCTAACAATTTGGGGTGTATTAATCTCTTTTTTAGGAAAGAAACAACAAATAAACAACCTGTTCAATCTACTGTACAAACTCCGAGTCAACCAAATCAGACAGATAAATTAGCAGAGCAATTACGGGCTTGGTTCACTGCCCTACGTTATGGCTTTGAAAAAGGTGAAATTAGCAATGAAAATTATTTTGAGTGGATTATTAATGTCAATAACTCTATAGAGAAAAAGGGGTATAACCGAGTTTTGGTGCGCGGCATTACAGGAGAAGCCGGAATGGCAGATGTTGCTGCCTTGCGACAGTCAGTAAATGCTCGAAAAACAGATATAGGTTGGCTAATCACCAATCGCCGTGTCAGTCGCGCTGCTAAAGATGAGGTGAGCAAGCAAGAAAACCAAGATTTATTCTGCTACACCCTTGATGAGTTGCTGGATAGGGATGCCGATTTTAATATCTACCTTAACTGGTTAGAAAATGAAATCAAGCAACGGGGAATTGACCGCACTTATGTACCCCTAGCTTGTACCAAAGAGGAATTTGATCCCACCTCAAAGCAGAAAATGGGTATTAGCCGTTACGCTCAAGCTGATGGTTGGATTGATGGTTATGTTGAACGTTGGCTGGATGATCCTGCCAAAGAACACCTTTCTATTTTGGGTGAATTTGGTACTGGCAAAACCTGGTTTGGGTTGCATTATGCCTGGACTGCCCTGCAACGCTATCGTGATGCTCAACGCCGGGGAGTAGAACGCCCACGTCTACCATTAGTCATTCCTTTACGGGACTATGCCAAAGCAGTCAGTGTAGAATCGCTATTTTCGGAATTCTTTTTCCGCAAGCATGAAATCCCACTGCCTGGTTATTCTGCCTTTGAGCAACTCAACCGCATGGGTAAGGTGCTGTTGATTTTTGATGGCTTTGATGAAATGGCAGCTAGAGTCAATCGCCAAGAGATGATCAACAACTTCTGGGAACTAGCCAAAGTCGTAGTACCAGGGGCAAAGGTAATTCTCACCTGTCGCACCGAACATTTCCCCGAAGCCAAAGAAGGCAGGGCTTTGCTAAGTGCAGAGTTGCAAGCATCTACAATTAACTTGCCTTTAGAGACACCGCGCTTTGAAGTGCTGGAATTAGAAAAATTTGATGACGAGCAAATTCGGCAAGTATTAGCGTTTCGTGTTGAACTAGAAACCGTAGAACAGATAATGAGTAATCCGACACTGCGGGATTTGGCACGTCGTCCTGTAATGACGGAATTGATTATAGAAGCTTTGCCAGAGATTGAAGCGGGCAAGCCAGTTGATATATCACGGGTATATTTATATGCTGTGCGGCACAAGATGGAGAGAGATATCAAAACCAAGCGTACCTTTACCTCATTGGCAGATAAGCTCTATTTTTTGTGTGAGTTGTCCTGGGAAATGCTCTCAACAGACCAGATGAGCATGAACTACAAAGAATTTCCCGACCGAATTCGGCGTTTATTTTCTGCTGTAGTCCAAGAAGAAAAAGATTTAGACTACTGGCATCATGACATGATGGGGCAGACAATGCTGATTCGTAATGCGGAAGGAGACTATAGCCCTGCCCATCGTTCGTTATTGGAATTTTTTGCTGCCTATAAGCTGGTGGCAGAGTTAGGCATTTTAGCTCCCGACTTCACAGAGCTGGCTCAAGCACAGTCTCATTTAGATACTGTTCCACCACAAGATTACACTTGGTCAGAATACTTTCAACGACAGTGCGGGGAAAATAAGCAACTGCTCTCGATAGCACCGCTAAGTTCATTCGCCAAAGTATCTTTAGAAAAATTATCTAATTATTTTGGTACGGCTCCCTTAGCAAAAGCTGTACTGGATTTAGCTGTGCCAATGTTAGATGAGCAAGTATTTAAACAACGGTTGCTTACACTAATTCAGTCAACCCGTGGCAAAAAGCAGACTCAGGTGGGTTATATGGGTGGCAACCTGGTGAAATTACTAATAGGAAGAAATCCTTATAGTTTAGAAAATTCTGATCTCAGCCATACTGTTATTACAGACGTAAACTTTGCTAATGCCAGCCTGCGGTGGATAAATTTGATGGGATCGGATCTTACAAACTCGGTCTTTGCGCCAGTTCTGGGAGTGGTCTTGTCAGTGGCATTTAGTGCTGATGGCAAAAAATTGCTGATTGGAGATAGTAAGGGTACTGTACAAGTTTGGGAAGCATCCTCTGGCAGAGTCTTGTTGTTCCTTCAAGGGCATGAAAATCGGGTCAATTCAGTGGCGTTTTCCCCCGACGATCAGCGGATTGTCAGTGGCAGTGATGACAAGACAGTACGGTTGTGGGATGTGAATGGTCAGCCCATTGGTCAACCCTTTGTCGGGCATAATTATGAAGTCTGTTCGGTGGCATTTTCTCGCAACGGTCAGCGCATTGTTAGTGGCAGTTATGACAGCACAGTACGGTTGTGGGATGTGAATGGTCAGCCCATTGGTCAACCCTTTGTCGGGCATGATTCTACGGTCTATTCAGTGGCATTTTCCCCCGACGGTCAGCGCATTGTCAGTGGCAGTTTTGACAACACAGTACGGTTGTGGGATGTGAATGGTCAGCCCATTGGTCAACCCTTTGTCGGGCATGAAAATTGGGTCTATTCAGTGGCGTTTTCCCCCGACGGTCAGCGGATTGTCAGTGTCAGTAGAGACAAGACAGTGCGGTTGTGGGATGTGAATGGTCAGCCCATTGGTCAACCCTTTGTGGGACATGAAGATGGGGTCAATTCAGTGGCATTTTTCCCCGATGGTCAACGCATTGTTAGTGGCAGTTTTGACAAGACAGTAAGGTTGTGGGATGTGAATGGTCAGTCCATTGGCCAACCCTTTGTTGGGCATGAAGATTGGGTAACATCAGTGACGTTTTCCCCCGATGGTCAGCACATTGTCAGTGTCAGTAGAGACAAGACAGTAAGGTTGTGGGATGTGAATGGTCAGTCCATTGGTCAACCCTTTATCGGGCATGAAGATGCGGTAACATCAGTGACGTTTTCCCCCGACAATCAGCGCATTGTCACCGGCAGTCTTGATGAAACCATTCGTATTTGGGATGCAACCACTGGCAAATGTTTAAAGGTAATCAATTACAAACTGTGTGCAGGGCTTAATATCACAGGTGCAATAGGGCTAACGTCAGCACAGCGCATAGCATTAAAACTAATGGGAGCGATTGGTAATTGATGAGTCGAGATGCTTTAGTTGTTGGAATTAATACTTATAATTTTCCGCAATTACCGCGCTTGCGATGCTTAAAATGCAAAAGGTATCGCTCAACGGCTGAGTGAAGGTGATAATTTTCGAGTTTGGCGTATTGTAATTAATCTTTATCTGTTTTTTGCCTGACAATTTCCATTTGAATGAGGTACACCGGTAGGGGTACATATCTGTGCGCCCTTACTATGTTCATCTGTGGTTAATTATTTCTTTCTATACCTTGCCTATGCGGAAACCGCTATAAGTCAGTCTTGATAAATTAATTTACACACAATAAGTTTTATTTTGCACACTATATGTTAATTTAAAAATATTCGTGCAATGCAGTTAGTAATCAAAATTGACTCAATACCTCTGGCTACAATCTCTAATCTCAGATGGTAGTTAATACTAAATTTTTTATTCTTATATCCCACATTCCGCACTTCATAATGTGGTACATAATCTTACATAATTCCCCTCTGATACGAGTAAATAAAAATACTCAGAAGCTTTAAGTAAGTCGATATGAAGAATAAACCTAGATTGTGAAGTACAA
>NZ_NOLK01000098.1:0-28764 GCF_002245985.1 Nostoc sp. 'Peltigera membranacea cyanobiont' 232 | reverse complement strand
GGACTGGGGATTGGGGATTGGGGACTAGGAAAAAATTTGGGAAGGGTCAAAGCCTTGAACATCATTTTTCCGCACTCTTACCCATACCCAATCCCTAATCCCTAATCCCCAGTTCCTTTTACCTATTTTTCAGCAACCCAAGTACCATGAAATCCATAAGGCGCTCGTTGAGGAATTATCACCCGCGCTACAGGTTCAGCTGTTAAATCTTGGGCATTCACCAATACTAATTCTGAAGTGTTTGAATTCTCATCGTGGATGAAAGTCATAAGCCAACCGTCATCCTCAGCAATTGCACCAGGACGCGGCGCAAATACAGCTTCACCGCCATAGCGTCCCTGTCCGAATTCGTGGGTTTGGGACTTTCCACTGCTGAAGTCGTACTTAATGATGCCTTCAAATAAAGGTAGGGGACTATTCGCCATTTTGTTGGTGTAGCCATATCGGGTTTGCCGCCCCAATAGATTTTCGTTGATGCGGGGAAATTCTGAAGCTACATCGTCCAACATTTCTTCACGCACTGTCCCCGTATTGAGGTTAAATCGCCAGCGATACAAGCGTGGGATATTTGCTTCTGGGTCGGGTTGCGAATCATCAGAACTCAAAACAGTTGTAGAACTCATGCGACAGGCAATAAGCATTACTTCATCGCCGTCTTCGTAAGCGTTGAGAGTATGGAAGACGTAGCAAGAGGGACTTTCAAACCATCGGATATTACTGTTGTCACCATGACGTGGTACAATTCCAAAACGACTGGGGCGATCGCGCTCAAACATCATAATGGGTTCTCCCCGTTGCGATCGCTCGGCACTAAAAGTCAATGGCAAATCCATGAAAATCGTGTAGTTTTCAGTGATGGCGAAATCGTGCATCATCACTCCTATTGGCAGGTCAATTGGTACTGTCCGCAACAGTTCACCGTGTGCAGAGACTACACTATATTGCAGGTATGGTGGCGCAAACAAAGAGTAGCCAAAGAATACCATTTCTCCTGTAACTGGGTCTACTTTGGGATGGGCTGTGAAGGCAGAAATCAGCTTGTCATTGTAGGTATACTCGCCAATAGTTTCTAATTCAGGAAGCTTGATGGCGTGAGGTTTACCTCCCTCGTTCAGCGCCAACATTTGACCAGCGTGCCAAACTAAGGCGGTGTTGGCGGTATTTTTGTAGCCACTGTGAGGATTATCCTTTCGCGGTGGTTCTAACAATCCTGTCCAAAGAGCCTTACCCGCTTCTTGTTCTTTTTTCCATCCGACTGTCTGGATGTAACGGTTACGATAAGTCGCTACGCCGTTGCTAATTTGTACACCATGCAACATCCCATCTCCGTCAAACCAGTGATATTGACCGATGGGTGTCCATTGAGGGTTAGGGCCATTCCGTACAAACATCCCGGATAAGTCAAGGGGTAATTCACCGATGACTAGCAATTTATCGGTGGTGATTTCTTTACGGATTGGAGCAAAATTGCGATCGAGATACGGATTGACTGCTATTGTTGCCATTTATAAAATCTGGTAGTGTGATGTACATGGCTTTTGCTGACTGATAACATTGATTGCTATCTTCAACCAATCAATATAAGTCTGTTCTCTACGGATCACCAACTCCAGTACCAGCCTTTGCATTACCTGCTCGCGGTTGGCAGACTCATCACTAAGTGATGGTAAATCAATAATTTCACATTCAGCAAGCTTTTTGCTTCGGGCCGCCAATTGTTGCTCTAGTAGGTAAATGATAGTTTCATTCGGCAACTGATCTGCAAAGTGCAATTGGAGAAGCAAAGGTTCTCTTAGAGTTGGTAACGGTTGATGAGTCTCAAGCCATCGGGTAAATTCGGCTTTCCCTGGCTCCGTTACACAGTAGACTTTGCGGTTGGGGCGATCGCGTTGCATCTCAATTGTACAGGTAATCCAGCCTTGCTCAACTAGCTTATCAAGAGTTCTGTAAATTTGTGCCTGGTCTGCTGGCCATAAATGGGCAATACATCGATCGAAGCAGCTCGTTTTCAGGTCGTAGCCCGTCATTTCTTGCTGCTGAAGAAAACCTAGAATTACGTATGCTAGGGACATTTAAGACAGTTTTCCCATAATTGACATTTCCTCAATAGGTTTTACACTATGTACTTCTTATAATTTTATGCTAATATATGATTAATCCAATATAAGATATAACCGCTATAAAAAGATATGTTGATTGTAATAGTTCTTAACAAGGAAACCGAATACATAAACTGAGGTTGGGCAGATGGTTAATGGTGCTGTTTGCACAAAACAGTGAGGAAGTGGCTATGGATGTTGAGCGGAATTGAAACTTTAATTACGAATTACGTTCGTACAGCGACTCGTAAAGAGTATCATTACGAATTATTTGTTGAGGATCGCTCCTGTACTTCTACGGAGAGTAGAGCTTTTTGAAGAGAAAGCAAGGAGCGTCTAGGCCACCATTAGATATGCTACTTATTGCTAGCGGATCGCTCAACAAACTAGTTGTTCGTTAAATTCTATTCGCGATCAATAAGCTGTTCCACAAATAATCTCGCATAATCAGAGCGCTCATGTTGCCCACCCCACAAGAGTTTGATTTAATTTGATTATGGAATACGACTTACGCAAAATATATCTCAAACTCTGATTTCTCCGTGTCGCGCCAGTTGCTACAAGTCGGGGAACCGCAAGGGCGCACTGGCTTCTCTGCGTCCTCTGCGGTTCGTTATTCCGTAACTCTTGCGTAAGTCCTATGGAATTTAGATGTATGTTTTTCAGCTTACCAACAAAGACTATTGTAACGAGAGGATGAATAACATTGACTTCAAATACACTTTCACAAAGAATACGTCAACATCAATATCTACGTGATTTACGCAACAAATTACTCCACCTTCACAAGATGTTGCTGGACACAGAACGCATTGCCTACGAACAGGTTAGTGGACGAGTATCAAGCGGAGAACTTCTTCAGCTAGTTATCGCTCACGAACAATTTGCTTGGCTACATCGCATTTCTGAGGTGGTTGTGCAAGTTGATGAAATGCTCGAAGCAGATGAACCGATATCAATGGACGACTTTGAAAAGTTGATTGCTGATGTCCGCACGCTGATTATACCGTTAGAAACGGGTAATACTTTCGAGAGAAAGTATTACAACGCTCTCCAGCGCGAACCTGCTGCTGTGTTGGCACATGCGGAAATATCAAAGTTTCTCATGACTAAGGTTTAAGGGTAGCTATATCAAGCTAAGTTGCAAAAGGCGGGAATTGCAGAGATATTTAGCCAAGCCTGAGAGGCTGTGATTTGCACTGAACCGGATCGTCAGACATTGCTCACAGTTTCCGAATCTGATTTGAGTGAATATTATGCACCAATAGCTAGAGCGATCGCTCTAGCTATTTTTATTAGCCAACAGCAAGAAAAGTTTCCTCCCATACTCACCAATGCTCAATTCTACCGCGATCAAATTATTTAGATGCGATCGCAAACAAGACAGTTAATCTGAGATATCGAACAATTAGTTTGCAATACTTAATATTAGATTATCTAATAATTAGTTTTTCATGAGATTGTGTTTGTCAGTACATATTTTTTTGTGTGCATCGTGTAGACTCTATGTGCAGAGTCAGATTGCTATATAAATTTATGGTAATTCGAGCGCCAAGTAGCAGCAACCCTAGTTTTGCTGTGGTATTAACCTAACTTACAGTTTGGTTATTTCATTCCATATAGAGCAACTGAAGCGTAAATTTTAGTTGCTTTAAAAGCATTCCATTATTAAATTTCAGTGTTGAGTTAGCAGTAAATGCTAGCCCAAAGCTTTGTATGGAAAGGATTTTACCAATCTGCCATCTGAGTATTTTTTGGGTGGATATCAGCAGTTGAAAGCAAACATGTTGTCTACTCATTAGACACTTGCCACGTAGCCATAAGGGTTTGACAAACAGTTAGGAATTAGCCAAGCGATCGCTGACGTTACATGAAAAGCCATTAGCTATACGCAAATCAGCGATCGCATCATTATAGAAAAGAAAAAAGCTTATGAGTACAACACGCAAGTTTCGTTTAGGTGCATTCATTCAAGCCACCGGTCATCACATATCCTCTTGGCGACACCCTGATGCACAAGCAGATGCTGGATTGAATTTCGAGCATTACAAGGAGATTACCCAGACTGCCGAACGCGGCTTGTTTGATGCAGTTTTTCTCGCAGATAGCCCAGGAGTCTGGGGTGGCTCTCCAGAAACTCAGTATCGCAACGGTAAAATGGCCCATTTCGAGCCAGTCACTCTCTTTTCGGCTTTATCCTCCGTTACCCAAAATATCGGCTTCATTTCCACCGCCTCGACTACTTATGAAGAACCCTACACCTTGGCGCGAAAGTTTGCCTCCCTGGACTACTTGAGTAACGGCCGCGCGGGGTGGAATGTAGTCACCACAGGCAATGAGAATGCTGCACTTAATTTTGGACTTGAGCATCACCCAGAACATAGCCAGCGTTATGAACGCGCCGAAGAGTTTGTGGAAGTGGTGAAAGGACTGTGGGATAGTTGGGAAGACGATGCTTTCATCCGTAACAAAGAATCTGGTGTCTATTTCGACCCAGATAAACTGCATACACTCAACCACAAGGGCAAATATTTTTCTGTTAAAGGCCCTTTAAACGTCGGTCGTCCACCCCAAGGCTACCCCGTGATTGTTCAAGCTGGAGCCTCCGAATCGGGACGGGACTTGGCTGCACGCACCGCCGAGGTGATTTTCACCGCCAATCAAACCCTAACCGATGCCCAGGAATTTTATGCTGATCTCAAAGGAAGACTAGCACAATATGGGCGATCGCCAGATGACCTAAAAATTATGCCTGGTGCTTTCCCAATTATTGGCCGTACTGAATCAGAAGCTCAAGAGAAGTACGAATTCCTGCAATCGCTGATTCATCCTGATGTCGCCTGGGGGATTTTAAAGAACTATTACAAAGGTGTGGATCTGTCAAAATATTCTTTAGATGATCTGGCTCCTGAACTACCCAGTGACACCAACACAAATAAGAGTCGTCTCAAACTAGTTAGAGATTTGGCGACTCGTAACACTCTCACATTGCGTCAGTTGTATCTCTCTCTTGCCACCGCCCGAGGACATCGCACCATACTTGGTACTCCTGAAACCATTGCCGACCAGCTAGAAGAATGGTTCAGCAACGGTGCAGCAGACGGCTTTAATATCATGCCGCCCATTCTGCCTACAGGGTTGGATGAATTCATTAACCTAGTCGTTCCCATCTTGCAAAAACGCGGATTGTTCCGTACCGAATACGAGGGTAGTACCTTGCGTGAAAACCTGGGATTGCGTCGTCCGGTGAATCGTTTTGATGCAAAACAGGTGGATAAGAGTCTTGTGTTGGCGTAAATAAATTTTTTGCAGATGCTTAAACCATACCTTTTAAACCGCACCTTCTGTAGATCGCCGCCCTACAGAATTTGAAAATTGTAGAGAGACGCGATAAATCGCCGTCTCTACAGAAAATGTATTCGTCAATAGCAGCATTGGATGCTGAAAAAAACCTGTAATTTTTGTGCCGTAAGTAAGGAAAAAAACATGACTGAATATAGCCGATTAAAGACCTCACGCTCCGCCGCAATCAGAGCAACCCTTGATTATCCGGTAATTGACACCGACGTTCACACTAATGATTTCACCCCAGCTTTTGAGGATTACATTGCCAAGTACGGCGGCGTGAAACTCGTAGATGAGTTACGTAAGACCGAAGCTTCCCGTCTTAATTCCAAAAGTAACGGTAAAGACTGGTATCAACAAACCCCTGAAGAACGTCAATACAACCGCACCATCCGATCGCCTTGGTGGGCTAGAGTTACTAAAAATACGTTGGATCTCGCTACTTACACCCTCCCCGGACTCCTCTATGAACGTCAAGCGGAGCAAGGATCGGACTATTCGGTATTGTTTCCGAATAATGTCCTAGCACCAGCTGGAGCCAGCCCAGAGAATCGTCAGGCACTGCAACGGGCGGTCAATCACTATCATGCTGATATCTACCGGAAATATAGCGATCGCCTGACACCAGTAGCTGGTATCCCATTAACTACTCCTGAAGAAGGTATTGAGGAGCTAGAGTTTGCAGTAAAAACACTCGGCTTGAAAGTAATTAATATTACTGGCGGGGTAAAACGTCCGATTAAAGCGATCGCTGATAAATATCCAGCCGATAAATTCCCCGAAATCGCCAAATATGCCTCTTATATCGACTTTTACGGGCTAGATAGTGAATACGACTACGATCCCTTCTGGGCAAAAGTCGTGGAACTAGGCGTACCCGTCACCACCCATTACGGCAGTCAGGGTTGGACTGGACGTTCCTCCATCAGTAACTACATGAACAACCATATCGGTCACTTCGCCGATGGTTCGGAAGCTTTTGCTAAGGCGTTGTTCTTCGGTGGTGTTACCAAGCGTTTTCCACAATTGCGCGTAGCAATGCTCGAAGGTGGTTCAGATTGGGGTGCCCGCGTCTACATTCATTTGGTAGATCGTTTCTCCAAGCGCAATATCAAGGCACTGGAAAACTACAATCCAGCGTTGACAAATGCCGATGAGCTATTTGAGATATTTGAACGCTACGGTGCAGAAGTTACTCAAGGGCATTCCCTCGATAAGGATGAATTGACTAAGACTTTACTGGGAGCTTCATTCAGCCGTCATAGCCGTGCGCCAATTGGTAGCGAATTAGACGATTTTGCAGCAGCAGGCATTGAAACAATTGAAGACATTCGCGATCGCTGGGTGAACAGTTTCTTCTTTGGTTCCGAGTCAGACGATCGCACCATCGCTACGGCATTCAATGACAAAGCCAATCCCTTGGGAGTCAAAATCAACGCCATCTATTCCTCCGATGTTGGTCACTGGGATGTGCCAGATTTGACTTCCCCCTTGGCTGAAAGCTGGGATTTGGTTCAAGAAGGCGTTATTTCTGAAGCCGATTTTAAATCCTATGTATTCGCTAATCCCTACAAGTTTTACACCCAAGCTAACCCCGAATTCTTCAAGGGTACTGCGATCGAATCCAAGGTAAATAACACCGAATTTAACCAAGTAGATAAGAGTCTGGTGGTGGCGTAAAAGGTGAGATGAGGGAGAAAAATGAAAATTATTCCTCTTTGTCCCCCTCATCTTCCTAATCTTCATAGCATTTCAGCCTGGGAGATCGATATGACGATAACAACTGACCCTGATTTTAGGGCGCGCGAGGCATTACGCCTAATCGGCCCCGATCCCGACAACTGGATACCCGACCGCCCAGGCGTGGATCGCAACGTTACGGTAGTGGGTGGTAGTGGTAGCGGTAGCACCTTTGCATTTGCGCTGCGGCGTGCCGGCATCGGCCGCGTGACGGTAATCGACGCGGCCGACGATGAAGCCCATGCTGGCGTGTGGCTCAATCGAGCGCGGATGAAGAAACTACGCACACCGAAGAATCTACCCGGCCCCGAACTTGGTATCCCGGCGCTGTCATTTCAGGCTTGGTACGAGGCGCGACATGGTGTCGAGGCTTACGCAGCGATCGATCGCATCCCTCGCTTGCTGTGGGCTGAATACCTGAGTTGGTATCGGCAGTTCCTGGGCATCCCAGTTCGCTACAAGACGCGGCTAGTGCGAATCGAGCCAGTGGAAGGTTTTTTTCGCCTACATCTTGAGGTGAACGGTGTCGCGCAAGTGGAAACCACGCGCAAGATTATCTTCGCTAACGGTGTGGCTGGTACTGGTGGCCCCTACGTGCCACCGCTACTAGCTGGTTTACCGCGCACTCTGTATGCACACACCTCTGATGCCATCGACTTCACCGCGCTACGCGGCAAGACTGTGGCAGTGCTGGGCGCTGCGGCTTCGGCTTTTGATGCCGCAGGGGTAGCACTCGAATCGGGAGCAAAGGCAGTGCATCTGTTTGCGCGGCGACCTGCGATCGCATCGCTGCCCATAAATCGGGTGCGTGGGTATCCTGGCGCTTACTATAACTATCCAGAACTGCCCGATGCAGCCCGGTGGTTTCAGGCTTGGCGCTTTCGTCAAGTTGGTTCTACGCCCCCAGCCGACGCAATTGAACGGGCGATCGCCTTCCCCAACTTCCACCTACACCTGTCGGCGACGTGGAGATCGGTGCAGGAGAAGGGCGGCCGCATCATCGCGCAGGTGAACGACGATGTTTTCGAGTTCGATTTTGCGATCGCTGGTACCGGCTACTTTGTTGACCCGACAAAGCGGCCAGAACTGGCTGAATTTTCACAGCATATTGCACTTTGGCGCGATCGCTACGAACCACCATCTGACCAGCGCGACAACGATTTGGGCACACATCCTTACCTCGGCAGCGCCCACGAATACCAGGAGAAGATACCCGGTAACGCCCCTTACCTGAAGGATATTCACGTCTTTAATCCCGCCGGCTTTGTAAGCTTCGGCTTGCCAATCGGTGACGTACCGAGCATCCGACGCGACGTACCTGCGGTGGTGGAACGCATCAGCCATGACTTATTCTTCGCTGATTGGGCGCTACACGAGACACGCATCACGGGCGACAACATCGCGCCAGACTTCGATGCCTCGTTGTACACAGCCGCAGTCTGGAAACAGCCCGTCAAGGCTGCGGTTAGCTAATGGCCTAATGCCCAATTAAATTAGGAGTTACGACTATGCCAGTTGAACAACGCTCTCACGACACTAGCAATGGTTCCTTACCTTATCTTTTCTCACCTGTTTCTGACAATGCCAAACAACCTGCACCCTTAGTACTGTTTCTCCACGGAGGACGCGATCGCGGAACGGATTTGAATGTGCTACTGAAATGGGGTCTACCTCGTTTCGTAGATTTATCGAACTCCTTACCTTATGTCTTCGCCGCACCCCAGATTCCGGGCGAACAGACTTGGGCAGATCGAGCAGATGATGTACTTGCTTTACTTGATGAACTGATCGCTTCCCAGCCTGTCGATCCAGCGCGGGTGATATTAGCCGGTTTCAGCTTAGGCTCGGCGGGAATTTGGCATATTGCTGCTTTGCATCCCCATCGCTTCGCAGGTCTAGTACCTGTATCTGGCCGTGTACCCAAAACATTAGAAGAAAGCCAACTAGCCGCACTCAAAGACATTCCCGTTCAGATATTCCAAGGTGGACAAGACAAAAATCTGCCAATTGAGGATACAGAGCATTTTGTTGAGCGTTTACGCAAAGTAGGCGGGAAAGTCGATTTGACAGTGTTACCTGATGGCGATCATTTTATTGCAGATGAGGTATACGGCGATCCCAAGTTGCAACAGTGGCTAGTTTCCCTGAGCCGTCGCAACACTGCCTTAGTTGTCTGACGCACAAAACCCCAAAAGTCAGTGCAGAAGAATCAGCACTCTAGGACTGGGGAGTGAGAGACAAAAGAAAAGTTTTCTCAATTTCCCATTTCCAATTCCCAATTCCCAATTAGCAATTCCCATGACTTTACCAACAACCAATCTCGGAAGAACTGGATTAACTGTTTCCCGTCTTTGTCTCGGCACTATGACCTTTGGATTGCAGACTGACGAAGAAACTTCTAGAGATATCCTCGATACTGCCGCCGATGGCGGAATTAACTTTTTAGATACAGCCGATGTTTATCCACTTGGCGGCGGACTTGCCACTGCTGGGCGTACCGAAGAAATTGTTGGACGCTGGCTAAAAGGCAAACGCGAACATTTTATCTTAGCTACCAAGTGCGTTGGTCGAGTCGGCCCTGCACCTTGGGATCAGGGTGCTTCGCGCAAACATATTTTGGATGCGATCGATGCTTCCTTGCGACGACTGGGAACCGACTATATCGACCTGTACCAATTGCACTCTGACGATGCCTCCACCCCACTTGATGAAACTCTGGAAGCGCTGGACGCGGTTGTTCGTGCTGGCAAGGTACGCTACATCGGGGTTTCCAACTTCTTAGCCTACCGACTCGCCCGCGCCTTGGGTCGCGCCGAGACGCGCAATCTAACCAGATTCGTCTCAATTCAGCCCCGCTACAACCTGTTGTTCCGCGAAATTGAGCGAGAACTATTGCCCCTAGCGAAAGAAGAAGGATTGGGTGTAATTTCCTACAACCCCTTGGCGGGTGGTCTGCTCACCGGTAAACACATTCTCGCTGAAGGCCCCACCACCGGTACACGTTTCACGCTAGGCGCTGCCGCAGAACGTTATCAAGATCGCTACTGGCACGATCGCGAGTTCAATACTGTTGAGGCTTTACGCACAGTAGCGGATCTCGCCGGATTTTCTCTCACCACCCTAGCAGTAGCTTGGGTTTTATCTAATCCCATTATCACTGCCCCCATCATCGGTGCTAGCCGCCCACAACAACTTGCTGACAACCTGAAGGCAGTGGAACTAAAACTCGACGACAGTTTGAAACAAAAGTTAGACGACTTAACCGCCGAATACCGAAGGGGAGATTCTCTCCGTTAGGGATTAAGGGAGTGAGGACATGGCAAATAATCAACACAATTAATAATTCGTAATTCGTAATTAAGTTTACAAGGAGGATTTATACATCGATACAAAACTTGCCGCCTGTTACAAGTAGTGGACTTAAATCCCCATAATTTGTTAATTACAAATGATTTTATTTAACACCATAAAACAACTTACCCTAATACTAAAAAATTAACCAATAGATAGAAACCTAGATTCAATCTGACTCTTTTAACTACGAATTACGAATTACGAATTACGAATTACGAATTACTAAGCGAGTGGATTGCTTCTCATGACAAAAAAGACCAGACAATTCAAATCTTTTCAACGTGCTGCTGATGCACCAAACCTGCCATCAACTCCATTCAGGTTCATTTTGTATTTCGTTAACCAGTTTCGCTGGTGGTATGTGTTAATGGCGATCCTGGAGGTAATACACGCAACCTGTGGCATTATGTTGCCCTATGCCATTGGTGAGATCATCCGGGGCGTGACGAAATCAACGGGCGATGGCAAGCCCATTTTTGATGCCATCAGGCAACCCCTGATGCTGTTCACCGCTTTGAGTGTGGGTGAAGTGGTATTTGGGCGATCGGCTGGACTCTTGCAAACCATCCTTCATCCCATCCACCGACAGCATATTGTGCGATCGCTATATGCGTACCTGCAATACCATTCCCATCGCTACATGAGCAGCAGTTTTTCCGGGGCATTGGCACATCGGATTAGCGAAACTTCTCTGGGTGTTACTCAGACAATGCAAATGATGATTACTGAATTTATGCCAGTAATCGTTGTGTATACCGTCGCCACGACAATACTGTATCGCGCCTATCCTCCGTTGGCTGCACTCGTGGGGATATGGGCAGTTCTCTTCATCAGTATTTCGTTCTGGCTGGCAACTCGCTGCCGAATTTACTCCCGAAAAGCCGCAGCCGCTAGAAGTGAGACAACTGGCATCATTGTAGATGCAGTAACAAATCTCACCAGTAGCCGATTGTTTGCTCGCTTGGGTTTTGAACGACGCTATTTGAATGAGCAATTAGGACGCGAAATCAAACAGGTAAGAAAATCCAATTGGTACTCGGAGCGAATTCGCTGGTTTCAGTTCATCTCGGCAGCCATTCTGAAAATCAGCACCCTGTATTACTCGCTCTCTCTCTGGAGTCAAGGAAAGATCGCTACTGCTGATTTCGTTGTAGCAACTAGCCTGTCGCTATTGATTATCAGTGAAGCTCGGAATTTGAGCCGCCGCTTTCTGGAGTTTTTTGAACATATCGGCAATGTCGCCAATGGTGTTTTGATTATCGTTCAACCCCACGAGTTGATTGATAGCGATCGCGCGATCGCCCACCCAATTACCCAAGGTAAGATTGAATTTCGCCGCGTGAACTTCAACTACTCCCAGGAGAAGAAAGTTTTCCACAACCTTTGTGTCACCATTCAAGCGGGACAGCGCGTAGGATTGGTGGGCTTCTCTGGTTCTGGAAAATCCAGCTTTGTCAATCTGATTCTGCGTTTGTTCGATCCCCAATCTGGACAGATTATTATTGATGGGGTCGATATTCGAGATATGACTCAGGATGCTCTACACGCTCAAATCAGTTTGATTCCTCAAGATCCGTCTCTGTTCCATCGCACTTTGCTAGAAAATATTCGTTACGGACGCTTAGATGCAACCGATGAGGAAGTATTCGAGGCGGCGCGAAAGGCTAATGCTCACGATTTTATCATCCAAAGTCAGGATGGTTACAATTCTCTGGTGGGCGAACGTGGTGTCAAGTTATCTGGAGGGCAGAGACAACGGATTGCGATCGCACGGGTAATTCTCAAAGACGCGCCGATCCTGATCTTAGATGAAGCTACCTCTAGCCTTGATTCAATCACCGAAAAAGCGATCCAAGATACCCTCGACTTAGTAATGAATGGGAAAACGGTCATTGTAGTGGCTCATCGACTATCTACCATCGTTCATCTAGATCGGATTTTGGTGTTCGACAAAGGTCGCATTATCGAAGATGGTTCCCACACAAAACTGCTGGCACTCGGCGGCGCTTACCACAGGTTATGGAAAATGCAAGCGGGTGGATTTCTCCCAGAAAATCTTGGTGAGGAACGCATACATGAAGTTCGTACTAATACAGATAACGTTCAAAAGGGAATTATTGCTTGACATTTGCCACAACTTGAGGCTTATTTACAAATTTAATTCAAAGATTGTGCGGGAAAGGTAATTGAAGTAGGGTGTGTTATGCCGGAGGCTAACGCACCCTGAGTTGTCAAAAGGCAAAATAAAGAAAAATGTTCTCAGAGCAACTCAATTTATTTATGGGGATTATTTTTTTACCACTAAGCTGATGTGCATCTAAATTGTATAGTACGAAAACGTAAAATTATTGTAGTGCGGGCATCTTGCCCGCATCGCATATACAAATTAAATACGCAACAGCTTATGACTTCAGATACCCAACCCATTTTTGATACCCTGGCTGACAAAGGATCTGCCATTGACTGGAATCGTTTGCTGGTCGAAATATTAACTGCTTTCGACTGCTCTACAGGTACTATTCATACCCTAGATCGGGAAAGTCAGTTATTGCACCTAAAGGCTTACCAAGGCATTCCAGAATTCCTGTTGCCTAAAATGACGGTAATTCCCATCGGCAAAGGGATGGCCGGTGTCGCCGCCGAACGTAAGCGACCCGTACAAATTTGCAACCTGCAAACTGATGAACAAGGAGTAGTCAGACCCTCGGCAAAAGAAACGGAGGTAAAAGGCTCTATCACAGTGCCGCTTATGGTGAATGACCAATTGCATGGAACCTTAGGCATTGCCAAGCTGCTTCCCTACGAATTTACTCCCAAAGAAGAAGAGACGCTGATGAAGATTGGAGAAGCAATTAGCCGGAAAATTGTTAGTTAACAGGAGTAGCTATAGCGGTTGAAGCCCACTTTTCCATGATAGGTTTGCGATCGTCGAAGGCGGGGCTTCGCCCATCGCAGTTTGCCTTAAAATTTGTGGATAACTTGGTTTACTGCTCACTGTAGAGACTCATCCAATATAAATTACAGCGTAGTTATAGCATCTGCCCTTCTAGTTTTCAGTGGGCGTAAAGTTGTCTAGCTACTCAATGTTTTTTATACAATGAACTTGTTGAGTTCCTTTACTAATAAATGCACAGTTGTTGATGGATTGTCTTTGGCTGGAATCTGAGGATTATATTGTTTAAGAAGATTTTCAGCATTTTTAATAGCAATAGATTGCTTCTCAAATAGCTCATCATAAATTGTTTCGCTATTCTTCTGATATGTTCGACCAAATAAAGAAGTTAACTTCCTCAGATAATCACTTCGAGGAATACCACTATTGAGATATTCAAAATGCAGAATATACCATAATTCAAATGATTCATTAGAATAAGCTACTTCAAAACCCTGATCTTTAGCATTTTTAATAGCATTATTAAAATCTTCTGTAGTCCAGGAATCACGATCAAAAACACACCAAACCCGATCGTACTCTCCTTGCTTCTTCAGTTCCTTAGCACTTTGCACCAGTTTACTTGGATTCTCTCCTAAACCTTGCACGTCTATTTCAGCAACATTTTTAGGAACACGAAAACTTCTAAAGTAATTAGGTTCGGTTTTTGCTCCTTCACATACAATCAAGAATCTCTGTCTAATTTCTCTCGTATTAACTTTTCTAGGTGAGTATCCAGAAGAGTTTATCTTTCTTTTAGACATGAGCATCGATTAGATGATTCAAATTTCCGATATATGGAATTGCGCCATATCTACCTTGAATATAATCACTCTCAAATGAAGCATCATTACTTATATTGTATTCTGCTAGAGAGTACAAATCTGTTGCACCATATCTATTTTTTTCAGTAAACCAAATCTGATCTCTACGAAAAAGCTTCTTATTAAGTAAGTTGGTATCGTGAGTCATAAATATTAACTGAGCATTATTTGGATTCGTTTCGTTAGAATTAAATAATTCAACAATTGCATGGCTGATCAAAGGATGAATTCTAGCATCGAATTCATCAATGATGAGAATTTGACCATTTTTCAGTGTGTCAACAAGAGGCCCTGCTAAAGAAAAGACTTTTTTAGTACCCTCAGACTCTTGCTCATCTAAATCAAATACCTCTATAGATACGAGATTTCCTTTGCCATCAAATTTTTGATGTGTGGTTTGAACTGATGATAATTTTCCTTTCCCATTTTTTAAAATTAAGTTCTTTAGTTCATCTGGCAATTCTTTAGGTAAAGAATCAGCAGTAATTTCACTTTCTTCTACCTTGAGATCGCTAAATCCCAAATCTAATTTTTTGAGCAGTTGAAGAATCTCATCTTTATTTTCATTATTTATTAAACAACTAACAGTGTATCCTCGATAGCCTATATCATTTAAAGTAGAGATAAGTGCAACTTGGTTTGTCAGCCAATCCAAGATTTTCTCTGCAATCTGGACATTAAATTGAGCAGATACAGACAAAAAGAGAGCATTGTGTCTTGTCTTTTGCTGAATGCCATCAGCTTTATATGTTTTAGAAACACTGAACTTGCCGAGTTTTCGCTCAAAAAGTTTAGTTTCTTTTGATTTAGGGACATAAAATAACCATTCAGAAACAACTTTGTCACGAGTTGCCTCGAATCCATATCTATATCTCTTGCCATTCATTAAAAATACAATTTCAAAAAAAGATGGTTTGTCTTCGGTTTCAGTGCTGAGTTTAAATTGATCGACACCTATTTTTTCCGTGCTTTGAGTCTCTTTAGAAGAATTAATCATGAACCATCTCATGAAACGTAAAGCTGTAGCCAGGTTACTTTTACCACTAGCATTTGCACCGTATATTGCGGCGCTTTTAAGTAGTTTTAAATCATTATCTATTTCAAAAACGTTGTTTTCGTCGAGCTTTTTGTCTTCTGCGACAAGGTTGGCTGCCACCATGCTAAAGGTGACTTGCTCTTTAAACGATCTGTAGTTACCGATACTAAATTCGATAAGCATAGGATGAAATTTAGGCTTCAGACTGAAATCTGTAAATAAATAGTAATTTACTGCCTTAAGAGTAGCAATAATTGGTTGAAGATGCTAAATTATAAGATTTTTTACACTGTACAAATGTACTGTTATTAAGGTATGCAGCATAAAAAACGCCTGCGCCGGACGATTGGCAGTTTTGTTGCAAAAGCTGACCGCTAGACACTTACAAGTGAAGCAAAGGTTTAAGTACAAGAAAATTACTTCAGAGTTCAGCAATTGCCAAAGCTTTTTGGTACAGTATTCTAGAAAATCCAGATGACGAAGAAAGGCGATCGCTAATTGCAATTGCCAGTTTATTGCTCAGAACCAAGAATGCACTTGCTATGATCAAACGCCTGCTTGTGGTCGAATCTCCCGGAAAAGTCAAAAAACTCAGTCAAATTCTGGGTTCGGATTGGAAAGTTCTAGCCAGTTGTGGCCATATCCGAGAACTCAGCAATGAAGGGGACGATTCCTTGGGCTTTGTCATGGATGGCAATCATGTTCGATGCAACTACGTCCCGCGCGACCAACGAGCGAAAGAAACAATCCAGAAGCTCAAGTCTGCGGTGAAGCAAGTTGATGAAGTTGTTTTAGCAACCGACCCAGACCGGGAAGGCGAAACGATCGCTTGGCATCTGAAAGAAACACTGGGTTTAAGGGAACCGAAACGAGTAATTTATACTGAGATTACAGCATCGGCAGTGCAGAGTGCGATCGCTAATCCCAGAAAGTTAGATCAAAATTTAATCGGTGCTGGGCTGTGCCGAGATTGCCTAGATAAGTTGGTGGGTTATAAGGGTAGCCCTTTAGTTTGGGCATTAAATAACGGTGCTAAGAGTGTTGGCAGAGTTCAAAGCGCCACGTTGCACCTAATTTGTCAGCGAGAAAACGAAATTCTGGCTTTTGTCCCCCAAGATTACTGGAGTGTCTGGGTAGATTATGCTGAAGGATTTCGGGCTTTTTACAAAGGGACGGTTGATTCGGCAAAAGATGCAGCAGAGCAAGAAACTGAAACTCACGATGACGCGAAGGTAGGTAATAGCACAGAAGCACCAGAGTCTAAACGTGTTCTTTCGGAAGCAGAGGCAACACGTTTAGTTGAAGAAGCAAAGCGACATCCTCATCAGGTGATTCATTTTGAAGGAAAAATCGTTAACCGTCAGCCACCGCCACCATTTACAACTTCTAGCCTTCAGCAAGCAGCCGGTTCCAAGCTGAGGTTTGCTCCTGACAAAACTATGGTTGTTGCCCAAAAGCTCTATGAGGCAGGGCTAATTACATATATGCGAACAGACTCAGTAATGCTGAGTCCAGAATTTTGTGCTAGCGCTCGTAAATGGTTAGAGCAAAACGATCCGCAGAATGTACCGACGCAAGTCGCCAAGCATCGCAGTAGCAAATCGGCTCAAGAAGCACATGAAGCGATTCGTCCAACTGATGTATTTCGTCCCTCATCTCAGTTGCGCTTAGAACTTCCTGATGATGAGTTTAATCTCTATGTAATGATTTGGAAACGGTCAATTGCTTCTCAATGTAAGGCTGCCCAATTGCGTAAAACTTTGGTGATTACTCAGTCTGGTTCTCTATTGTGGTCGGCTAGAGGGCAAGTAATTGAATTTTACGGTTATGCCCGGTACTGGAACAATCTCAGTAAGGATAGTGTTTTACCTTCATTACAACAAGGCCAAGCATTGAAATTGGAGAATGCTGGACATGAACAGAAGCAGACTCAGCCACCACCGCGTTATAGCGAACCCAAATTAGTGCAACTGATGGAACGTAAAGGAATTGGTCGCCCAAGTACCTATGCTCCTACAGTTGCTACTTTAAAAAAACGAAATTATGTTGAGTTGAAAAAAGACCATCTTCAACCGACAGCGTTAGGGTTAGAAGTTGATGCGTTTTTGCTCAAAGCACTGCCGGATTTACTAGAGGCGGAATTCACAGCGAAAATGGAAGATGCTCTTGATGCCATTTCCGAAGGAAAAAACTCTTGGCAGCATTATTTAACTAGTTGGAATCAGAATTATTTTGTACCAGCACTTTCTAAAGCTAAAACTGTAGTTGCGAGTTCCCCAACAGGTAAAGCTAATGTGATAACTGAGCGTAAATATGAAACTTCCAGGACGCGATGCCCTGAATGCAAAAGTTTTCTTGCCAAAATCCCAAGTACTAAGGTTAAAAAGAAATATTTCCTCAAATGCACCAAAGGCTGTGAAAATATCGTGCTATTTTGGAGCGACTTCAACAAAACTTGGCAGCCACCACAAACTAAAACAGTCCAAGCTGAGAATCAACAAAAGCCTCCTGTGAAGATGACGGCATATTCCTGTCCAGTATGTAAGAAACCTCTAGAAGAATACAGTTACATCAAAGAGGGACAGAGTAAGA
The DNA here is from genome assembly GCF_002245985.1 of Nostoc sp. 'Peltigera membranacea cyanobiont' 232. Taxonomy (NCBI): domain Bacteria; kingdom Bacillati; phylum Cyanobacteriota; class Cyanophyceae; order Nostocales; family Nostocaceae; genus Nostoc; species Nostoc sp. 'Peltigera membranacea cyanobiont' 232. Next base: position 10,842 of record NZ_NOLK01000098.1, on the reverse strand, counting down.
CAATGTTGCGATGTTCTGACCCACAATCTCGTAAGGATACTAAACATAAAGATGTGGCTTATTTCAGTACACAAAAAGGGTGGTGGAGTCCTAAGTTTGGGGAGATATCAAAAACTTAACATTCTATTAGACTGCTAACTAAGAAGGCTGTAAATTGATAGGAGATATTTTTTTCAAACTTTCAGATTCTTGTGCAGCATTCCAAAGATCGTAGTTTTGCTGAAGATTTAACCAAAGTTCTGGAGTCGTTTGAAAAGCTATTGCTAAACGAAGCGCCATAGTGGGAGAAACACCAGCTTGCTCATTTACAATTTCTGAAACTGTTTTACGTGAGACATCTAAAATCTCAGCTAGCTGAGTATTGGTCATCTTTAAAGGTTCTAAATATTGACGCTTAATCAAAGCACCAGGATGTCTCGGCTTTCTTTTAGTTATCATAATCAAATTCCTAGTGATAATCTTCGTAATCAACAACGCAAGCATTACCATCTTCAAATTGAAAGGTTACACGCCAATTTCCAGATACTTTTACCGACCATTCATTTTTTCGATCGCCTTTTAACTGGTCACGAACTGACTTTAGTAGCAAGTTGTGCGGGGTTCATCTGCTCGTAGTGTTCAAAGGGTTGGTGAATCCAGGGGTTGTCAGGCAAGTAATCGACATAATAATTGGGTGCTATAACTGAACAGGCTTTATACCAAAGAACGGCGGTGCGAATTTCCTCAATTGGGGAATCAGTATTTTGCTTGAGCCAAGGTATAGTCTGTTCTAGTGTGATTCCAGAGTCTACTAAGTCATCTACTAGGAGAATGCTCGAACCTAACGTTTCAGCAGTCATTGTCAAGTGGCGGGAGAAAATTAAATTACTTCTTTCTTGCTTACCAGCGCCACTGTAAGATGAGGTTGCTAAAATTGCCAGTGGTTGCTGGTATATTCGGGAAAGAATATCTCCTACTCGTAGTCCTCCTCTAGCAAGACAAATAATTTGGTTGAATTCCCAACCGGATTGATAAATCTGGATAGCCAGTTGTTCAATTTTTTGGTGATAATCTGACCAAGAAACATAAAGGTCTGGCATAAGTCTAATGGGAGTGGTAGATAGCTAGTATTGAAGGCGCGCAGATTTTTTATTTTAGTATGAGTGCAAAGTTTTATGAATGATTCTGCTGCTGATGGCGATGCCCAACGAGATATTCTCAGTGAAAAACTTGACTTGAAAACAAAGCTGGCTTACGGTGCAGGGGATTTAGGGCCAGCAATTACTGCAAATATCTCTGTCTTTTATCTGCTGATTTTCTTTACCAGTGTTGCTGGTATCCCTGCGGGTTTAGCTGGCACTATTTTGATGATTGGCAAAATCTGGGATGGGGTAAACGATCCGCTTGTTGGGTTCCTGACTGATAAAACAAAATCTCGGCGTTGGGGCCGTCGTCTTCCCTGGATGTTTTATGGAGCAATCCCCTTTGGAATTTTCTTTTTCTTGCAGTGGATTGTACCGCGATTTAGTACAAATCAGGGTAATAATATTTGGCCGCTGTTCTGGTATTACGTAGCAATTGGGATTCTATCTCAGTCTTTTTACACGGTTGTGAATTTGCCTTATACGGCGATGACTCCAGAACTAACTCAAGATTACGACGAACGCACCAGCCTTAACAGCTATCGCTTTACATTTTCCATTGGTGGCAGCATTCTGTCATTGATTTTAACGGGAATTGTTTTTTCGCAGATTGCCGATCGCCAACAACGATATCTGGTTTTAGCGGCAATTTGTACTGTCATTTCGATTTTAGGATTATATTGGTGCGTTTTTGGAGTCCGCGATCGCATCCTGGCTTTTGAGGCTAAACGCATCCTAGCCGAAGAACCTGCATCTCTCCCCTTCGGCGAACAGCTAAAAATTGTCTTTAGTAACCGACCTTTTTTATTTGTTATTGGTATATATCTTTTTTCTTGGCTAGGTGTGCAGATAACAGCCAGCATTATTCCCTATTTTGTAGTCAATTATATGGGTCTCAAAGAAGAATCAGATGTGCCCATGATTCTGATTGCAGTGCAAGGAACTGCTCTGCTGATGCTATTTGTCTGGGGGACGTTGAGTAAAAAAATCGGAAAAAAAATTGTTTATTTTCTGGGAATGAGTTTGTGGATAATAGCAGCGATCGGACTATTTTTCTTACAACCTGGTCAAATAGTTTTGATGTATGTGATGGCTGTTATGGCTGGTGTTGGTGTCTCCACAGCTTATCTAATTCCCTGGTCGATGATTCCAGATGTGATTGAATTAGATGAACTCCAAACCGGACAACGTAGAGAAGGCATTTTTTATGGCTTCATGGTTTTGCTACAAAAATTTGGTTTAGCTTTTGGGCTGTTTTTGGTGGGAAATGCTTTGCAAGTAGCCGGTTTCAAAGCATCTGTAGCCGGAAGTCCACTACCTATCCAACCAGAATCGGCACTGTTTGCTATTCGCATTGCTGTTGGCCCCATACCTACAGTTTGTTTGCTTTGTGGCTTAGTTTTAACGTATTTTTACCCAATTACCCGCGAGATGCACGCAGAGATCGTGCTGAAACTCAAAGAACGGCAAGAGAAGAGGGGGAGTTAAGGGAGTGGGGCAGGGGGCAGGGAGCAGGGAGAAATTTTGGAAGTTGCTAGATCATCCCGCAAATATGCAACCCCAAAATTCATTAATGGAGTTCAAAGGCTCTACCAGACAAATGCCCAACGCCCAATGACTAATCTCTTGTATTTGCGATCGCAAACTGACTTAACCTAACTATATGCCTTTGACAGAGGTAAATTCAAACGCTCTGTTCCATAGTTAATTAAAGAGCAAGTATCAGAGACAACTCAACAACTCAACTCAGTCTCAACTACATTTATTTGCATTGCCTTGTAAATTGGTTGGTCGCTTATTGTTACAACCTATGCAGGTTAAAAGTTTGATTGCAAATCCTCTTAAATAAACTATCAAAAGTTTTCTGTCTCCGCTTATATAAAACACCTTTGCCTCATTCCCAACACTGGAAATGAGGCAAATTTCTATGCAGATGTACAACACCCCACGGGTAATTTTGTCGTCGGAAATATAGGCAAAATGTTAGTGCTGCAATATATTTTGCTTATCTTAAGCTGTCGCGCATTTAACATTTAAATTGTATAATTTGGAAGCCAAGACCCTTTCATAGCCTAATGAGTGTTAAAAAACTAGGTGCGTGACAGCTTAGTACTATTTCTTGCAAGTTGAGTTACATTTACGAACTTGCGCTTTCAATTTAATGTAAGGCGAATTTTTTGCAACCTTTGAGAAAGGCTCTACTTTCAAGATAACTAGCTTTTCTCCTTTTTTAAATTTAAGGATTGTTTTTCCAGATAAAGATTTTTCCTTCATTAGATTAACTTCATATTTAACAGTTACGATTGTTCCTGGTGATGGAATGACAGGAGGCTCAATACGAGGAAATTCTTTAGGATTTGATGGTTTAAGAACTAGTTCTGTTCCGACAGATAAACCATCTGAAGTATTATTAACCATCCCTATCCATATCCAGCCAGTGGGGTTTCCTGGATTTACTGTTTTTCTTGAATTTGAAGTTGGTTTAGGTGCTAATGAAGGGATCTCTAATATATCAGATGATTGAGAAATGAAGAGCATAAACATACCACCTACTACAATGATAAGAAGTAGTCCTATGGGAATCTTGCTTACCCTATTCCGGCGACGAAACCTTGATGGTCTAAACAAATATGAAAAGGTTACTCTTGCCACATATATAAAAGTGTTTCCAGTAGCTTTTGCAATAAGTATCACAATTGCCCTAATCCAACCCAGAATTTTTTTAATAAGGAAGGTAGAATCGGTAAGTTCCTCGGCTACTTCTCTAATACCTGTAGCAATATTTGCAAAAGCTTTATCATAGGGTCTCCATTCAGTTATGGGTCTTTCACCCTTGGGTAAAACTTTAACATTGGGGAATACGACCTTCCAAGAATTATCGACTGGACGAAGCAGAATAGTAATAACACGGGATGTTCTAGCTTTATGCTGTTTCATAGCTTGTTTCACTAAAACATCCCAGTGGTAATCTGAAGCAGTAAATTCTGAACTAATTAGCACCAAAATTATATCGGCTGTCTTTAAATTTGTATCAATCTCGCTTTCCCATTCCTTACCTGGGCTGATCATACCTTTGTGCCAATTGGTGATCACAGCTTGCCGCTTCAAAATGCTGAGATGATTCTCTAGTTTTTGCCGCATTTCTTCATCTTGAGCAGAGTCAGAGCAGCAATAAAAAACTTTGACAATCTTAGTAGCAGGCATTGACCTTAGCACCTATTAATATGAAAAAATTATTACTTTCTTTTCATAGCATTTTTTATTTAAATTTCTGATAATTTGCTTAGTCCTAATTATGAATTTTAAACAGTGAATTTCTAGGAACTTACTGCCAATTCTTTCGCTACTAACCGGATACCTTCAGCAACACTTAAAAATGCATCACTACGATTTCCCCACTTCTTAACAGGTTTAGCGTCTTTAGGTAGGGCTTGAAGCCTTCCAAACGGTGCGCTCTTCCAATCAACAGAGTCGAGAATTATAGGGATAACTCTGGCTTCTTTGGTTTCATGCCGTTCCATTGCGCGTTTTACCTCGACATCCCAGCAATAATCTGAAGCGATAAAATTTTCACTTATAAGTAGCAAAATTATCTGAGATGAATCTAAGTGAGTGTCTATCTCATTCTGCCATTCTTTTCCTGCTCCAATTTTGCGATCATGCCATCCTGTAATTACTCCTTGCCGCCTTAAAAGAGTGAGGTGATTTTCTAGTTTGTCGCGAAGTTTTTCATCTTCATGAGCATAAGAATAAAACACTTCAATAGCTTGATTAGGTTGCAATGACATAAGTTGCTTTATGGCTGGAATCTCTGAAAGTAGGTTTAAATCTTTATCAAAGTTGTCTGCTAAAACTTGCAGCTTTTTTTTGAAGTAAAAGGGATCACAAGATTGATTTGAATTTACAGAATAGTGCTATATAAGACTCTACCATATAGCACTACTAAAGTAATAGCACTTGTTCATCTATTCAAACTCTTTACCAACACTATTTTATCAGCTTCATCTACTGTTATTTGCGCCAGCCCAAATTGTTCAATTACTGCTGCATTGGTCGTCAAATGTCTACTCACTTCAGCGACTCGATACTGACTTCCTTGTGACGCTAAAGCAGCTGGTAATAATAACTGATCTGCTAGATGTTCATCCACTGCTGCACCAGTTTGATGAAATTCAAGTAATTGCTGACAAGCAATCTCTGCGACTGTCTCCGCCGATAACCTTAAACGCCCAAACCCGCCAAAGCCAGTTAAGCTGTTCTGATACTCAGCAGTTAAAAAAATACCTGCCCCTGGTGCTACGCCTCTTTCTCGCAAAGTCTGCACGCGAACTTTCAAATTGGCTTCCCGTAATAAATTCTCGGCACGATTCGCCATCCGTTGCGGAATATGAGAAGGCAATTCTGTCACCACTGCGAGTCCTCGTACCTGTTGTAATTCTCCACGTTCTAGCAAGTTGATCCCGCCTAGTTGAGTCCCGCCACTCACCTGTAACTGTACCTCTCCGCCTCCTTGGGGAAACCACCCCCAAGCGCCTAACTTGACTTGGGACTCTACTCCCATGCGTTGCAGTATGGGCAGATAAACTTGCTCTATGTACGTCACTGTCGGGCTAAAGTTTACATGAGTTCCACCCTTTAGTGTTACCTGGGAATTACCGGATGCTAGTGCTAATGGTAAGAGGATTGTCTGTAAAACCAGGGCGATCGCACCCGCAGAACCACCTTGTTGTGCTTTACTAACATCAAAGGTGTAAATTCCCGCTTGCACAGCGCTACCTGGAATGAATTCCAGCAGCATTGAACCCAAAGCATCACCCTGTAATTGGGCATTACAAATTCTACCCGCAGCCCGAACGGCTGTTAAGTGTTGTGCTGCTAATCCTGGCTTTTTGCGTCCAGCGCGAATACCTGCAATCCGTATGGGTTCGCCAGTGATGGCGGCTAGACTTAAGGAAGTGCGAAGAACTTGTCCCCCTCCCTCTCCGTAGGAACCGTCAATTTCAATCATGGGCGATTTTGGATGTTGGATTTTGGGTTATCCCCACGGCTTTTGAAATCAAACCACAAATTATAAACGCCTAATTGCTAGCTTCTTGGAGGCAAGTTACACAAATATATAGAAAATGGTCTGATTATAGCAGAATTCAGGAGTTTTGAGTCAGAACGCAGTAGCCCAATAAATTCAAGTAGGACATTCTCAATCTGTCCCCAAAAGGATGATTATGGTGCAAGTCTAGCCTTACCTAAACGCTGCTTTTCGTACCATTGTGCGATCGCGGGTGCCCAATCTTCAAAGTGAGGCCACATCATTTCACACAACTTTTGAATTTCCAGTTGAGCATCTTTCTTATTTCTCAGGTCACAAAAATGCAAAAAAGACCTTAAATTGAAACTAACTACAAAATGCTGGCGATAGTCAAAAGGCACTTTCCCTCTTGCATGTTCTTCAGACATTCCAGCCTCAAAATCAGCTTTATATCGTTTTGCTGCTTCTAAACACCATTCCAAATCTGCTGCTCGTTGCTCTGGTGAATAGTGGTACTTTTTACCTTGTCTATCAGTGTAATAACCAACAGGACGTAAGTAAAAAACATCTTCTATGTCTTTCTTACCTTCTACTACATTGATAAATTGGTTGCCTGTGTATCTAAAAGATTGGACATCAAATGATACCCCTACACGATGAGTCCGGGCTTGCTGCATGACATTGTGGGGAAAGTAGCCACAGTTAAAAACAATCTGGGGATGCTCTAAAGGCCCATAGTGTCCTCTCTCACCTACTAAAAGTCGCTTAACAATAACTTCGCCGCTTTGTGACTCAGAGGGCCAGGAGTCACGCTGATCAAAAACGAACCCATCGGTATAATCCTGGTGCATCGCGGCGTAAATCACCTGCTGCGGGTTTAGTGTTTTGGCAATAACCTCTACTCGAAATCGATGCATTAGCTTATGGGGAACGGATTTGTTACTGAAAGTGCTTATACACAAAGAGCGGAGCCTGTTTGTTAGACATAGCTTTAAACTCGATCCATTATCATATCTCTGCCTTGGGCTTCTACTTAAGCAGATTAAGATACTTTACAAATATTAATAAGTTTGTTACACTTGTTTACATAAAGAGAAGACAGGGAAAAATCCATGCGTACAAACACTGCTATAATTGACGACCAAGGCAAACTGAATAACTTTGCGATCGAGCCAAAGGTTTATATAGATGAGCAAGGCGATCGCACTGGCTTCACTCCCTACGCAGAACTGCTCAACGGTCGTTTAGCAATGATTGGTTTTGTCTCTCTAATAGTATTAGAAGTATTCACAGGACATGGTATTGTTGGTGTTCTGGCAAATCTGTAATAACTAATTTTTATAATGTAATTCTCAAAAAAATAAGAGACAGTAAATTTGCCGTCTCTTATTTTTATGGAAAACTTAGTGCTACAGTGAATAGAAAAAGATAGTACAAGAATACTGTCTATCTATCCGTTAAGTCTAAAGTTCTCCAAGTAATACTCCAAGAACTTGGAACATAACCGCAAAAAAAGACCTCCCATGAGGTCTTTAACTATTGACTTGAAATTTTTACTCTATCTACTCACCTAATAGATACATAACCTCTTCTAACTTCACTCTAGTTATTCAAGGAAACTTACTGCTATCCCGAAGATGATTCGGAATTCGCTGCCACCATGCTTTCACATTCCCCTCGTCATCCAGTACCACTATCTGAAAGTATTTAGGGAAATCAGGATGATTGAAATCGATCCACGGTGGAGGGGCTAAGTTTTTCTCTGCTTCCTCAAATAATCCGCTAGCATCCACTACACTGTCATCTTCAGCCATTAGGCATAATCTCCATTTTGTCTTTTGACAGCCTAAAAGGGCACAAATTCGTTATCACTCCAATCTAGATAATGATAATTGTCAGCCCATACAATCCATAATTTCACCTTTAAAAATGGCAATTTTTTGCAAAACCACAAAATACAGCCATGTGGAAAGTCGTTATTGTCCGGCGAACACTTGCCAATTTTGACAGTTAGCTTATACGGGTAAGTCATAATTCCTATTTTGTTTCATCGTCAAATTCTTCGCTGATGAAATCAGCTATATGCTCAGGATCTAAGCCTTTTTCTACAAGATGGAACTCTATAATCCGCGCTCTGGCTAAATCACCAACAAAAAGGGCTGAGGACTGCTCCCCTTCAACAATGCAGTAGGTAGTAAAAGGTTCCTCGCATTCTTGAAGATCATCTTCTTCTATTTCGATTACTGAATAAAGCATAATTCCCTTTTTGTCACTTCAAGCTTTTAACTAATTCTCTGAACAGCAGCCTAGCTCCTTTGGCTGCAACGCGATTTCTGACAAGCTTTACCGGGCGACCAGCTGCTTTTTCGGTATCTAACTGTTCCCCCAAAGTTTTACCAATTTCATTTTTGAGCCGCGATCGCTTCGGTTCAATGCGGGTAAATACCCACTGCCACAACGATTTGCGACATAAATCAGATCCGCCTACTACTTTGCTTTTGCGGCTATCCCCTGATGCTTCCATTGAGGGAGCAGCGCCCAAGGCTTTCTGAAATCTTCTCAGTGAAAGGTGGCGTTTGGTAGGCTTTTTAGAATTTCGCCCCTGGCGTATCTTCACCTCTGGTTTACCATCTGCATCCAAGAATCCCTCGATGGGGTAAATCTGAGAAATAATCACCGATGAAAGGCGATCGCCAAATCCAAACATTTTGAAAACTGTGCGGTAATGGTCAAATCGAGAGTCGGCAAGTAGTTCTCGCAATTCTCCCTCAATGACGTGTTCCTCACGCTGGAGGTCACAGATGCGTAAAGCATGTTCTCGAACAGTGTCGGTAATGCCAAGTCCGACAGATTGCTCGTAGAGGCGGTCATAGCGCGTACTTTTACGAATTCCAGCAAGCCAGCCCCACAGTAAAGGCGCTTCACCCAATTCACCCCGCCGGGACTTTACTAGTGNAACTTCTGGGAACTGCCACGCTAAATCTTGCCGCGCACGATTCATAATCGGGGATTGAACGCGGTTGAGATGTGCCAGTCGCAAAACTAGTTCTCGAATTCTGACTATTTCGCGATCGCGAATTTGCACAAATCGCCGAGGGTCTTTTTGGTAGTCAAAGTAGTAGCAGGCCAGTGCTAAGGCATCGGCATCATCATCTTTATCTGGTAGTGCCAGGTGATTAGCTCCATAATTCCTCAGTTCTTTATGACCAACCAGCCGCACTTCTACCCCGGCACGGGCCAAGTGAGTACCCCACAGCTTGCTGTAGTTATTGCCAGTTGGCTCCAATAGTGCGATGTCCGGCTTGAGTGCGAGTCGTTCTTGAATACCCAAAGCATTAGCACTTAAGCAAAAAAACGGACATTCATAATAAAATTGACGTGGATCTTCGGGCTTATCCGTGAGCAGACAAACCGAAACTGAGGACTTGCTAACATCAAGTCCCAAAATTCTAATCATTCAGTTCTCCATAGGTGGTTTCGTCTTGTTCCCTGGTGCCATGCCTGCGAATCACCCGAAGGCCACAACAGCCTAATTCACTCTCAAGGCAAACCCAGAAGCGCTAACTTCTGGAGACACAGGGAGGGAAACAGCAAACTCACGGCAGCCGAGCTTATGAATTTTAGAAAGCCATAAAAGCTTGATTCAGGCGAAAAGCCCTAAACTGCTGTGGTATATGCTGCACGAGTGCTTTGGACACAACCCGCGACGGTGGTTGATTCCACCGTTTCGGCTACTGTGTCAGGTAGCCTGCGCTATAAGTTAGCGCGATCGCAATTACGATTCATCAGGCGGATTTAATCTGTAAATTCTAAAACCACTGTTTGACCATCAAACTGAACAATACTTCTATGAATAGTCTGTGGTATTTTTTACTTGTTGGAATCGATTAATCAATTGCGATCGCACTCCTCATGGATCGCGATCGCAATTTAATCAGCTATCCTTGGGTAACTCCCTGGGGCTGATCGAAAACTACCTCAAATATCCCTTCTCCCTGGCGAAGGATGCTGGTGTAAGCATCCGCATCAGTTCGGGTACGAAATCGATAAACACAAACATTTTCGCCACTGGGCAAGCGTCGGAAAATTGCCCACGGTCTTAATTGCTCGGAGTAAGTCATAATCTAAAATCCAAATTGTGTAAAAAACACCAGCGAAAGCTTTCAGCCCGCGTTGGCGAACTTCCTTATAAATTCAGAGACATAGTGTTCATAGTTATTGTTTTATAGGCAGTTCCTCCACTGAAAGGGTTTGACCGTGACGGATTTGATTACTCAGCGCTTCAAGTGATCCTTCTCGGTCGTGTAACGGCAATGAGCTATTAATCTGATGTCCGACTACGTAGATTTCATCACGGCAGCGCCCAGGGGATTGATCGCAAAGTTGAATCGCGATCGCACTAATCAAGAACAGCTTCTCGCGCCGGGTCATCAGTTCAAAAGTTGGTCCGTACTCCTCCTGGAGGGATTCTAGTAAGGAGCCGTCGTTAATTGTGTAACTCGTAAAATGTCCTATTGGCTTTGACAATTGGTAAAATCTCCTTAACATCAAATTTTTGTTTGCATGGCGTTAGCAAAGCTCGCCGCAGGCATCGCTCCACCGGACGGTATCGATCGCCTTTTCAATTTTTTAGATTCCCTCCTCCTCGTCTTTGTGTGATTTGATTTTGATGAGCATTTTGTGATTGGCAGGGGC
>NZ_NOLK01000097.1:0-28816 GCF_002245985.1 Nostoc sp. 'Peltigera membranacea cyanobiont' 232 | reverse complement strand
TAGTGAACCACGAGTTCGTAAACGTCGCCCGAAAGCATACCCCTTAATGACGAAACCTCGGCACGAATTACGAAAGCAGTTGCAAACTGCTTAACCACAAGTGTTTCGGCTTTTCTTAGTGCCATTCCATCCTCAACCATTGTGCCGAGGGCATCTTCCGTGTTGTGAGCGACAAACTCAGACTGCAAATGCGCTTCCCATCGGTCTTGCAAAACCTCCTGGGCGGGTGTCAGGTTGTTGGTTGCTTGTAAAGAAGCTTGTTCGTCTATTTGTTCTTTGACCATGTTGGTGTAAGTTCCTGATTTACGCCGCCTTGAGGAATCGGGGCTGGAGAAGAAAAATGAGTAAAATTGAAAGCTCCATAGATAAATCCACGCGATCACTTCTACAACAAAAACCCCCTAAATTAGTCACCAATAACCCCAAATTCCATCGCTGGCTTTGGATATTTGCTGTTGCTCTGTCTGATTTACTAGGATATGTGGTACGTATCCTGGCAGAACCTCTTTAAGGAGTGAACGGCTGCTCCTCAATTGCCCGACAGGAATCAGCTTTACAAGTATGCAGTTCACTCAGTCGGTCAGCAAGCTGTTTGAGTAGAGTTGGATCGGCTGTAGAAGCCAGGTTGTTCAGCTGATATGGGTCTTTTTTGATGTTGTACAGTTCCTTCGCCCCAGTTTTATACTCAACATAGGTATAATCTTGTGTCCGGATCGCTTGGTAAGTAGGGATCTTCGGTACTTGGCCTCCTTTTTGGAGCGATTGAAGCTCTGACAGATCCTCAAGCTCTGACTGATCTTGAAGAAGCTTTGTCTGATTCTCAAGTGCAGCACGTCGCTTCTGATTTTGTTTGTGTTCTATCAAAAATGCAGAGCGCCACTTAGGGAGATTTGATGTCGTACCTTTTAACAAGGGTAAGAACGAGCGTCCATCAACAAAAGCGGGTGGTTTAACTCCAGCCATCTCGGTAAAGGTTGGGAAAAAGTCGATATTACCCACTTGCTGGGGTAGTTTCTTGCCAGCTGGAATTCCCGGTCCACGCACTACCAGATTCAAGCGAATATCTTCCTCGTAGGCACTTTCTTTACCTGTACTTGCCCGGTGAATACCCTGTTTGTAACCGTTATCGGAGGTGAAAATGATGTAAGTATTGTCAAGTTGCCCATTCGCCTTGAGCGTATCGACCAACTCGACAACTGCCTCGTCAACCGACTGTAGCGATCGCAAGCGCTTTCGATAACTTTCATCAACATCGTCAATTTGTTTTTGATTGAGTTGAGGCAACTCTTGCATGAATTGAGGCTTAGTACTAACATCAGCTTCGTTAAAATTGTCTGGGCGGGGCGCTTTAACACCTGGGAAGAGCTTCTCATGGCGTGGTGCTGGTGTATATGGTCCGTGAATGTTGAAGGGAGCCAGATAAACGAAAAACGGTTTGCTGTCCTTGACAGAACGTTGAATGAAATCAATGGCAAAGCCAGTATAAACGTCTGTACCGTAGTCTTTGGGTTTGTCACCGTACTTGACTAGCTTGCCATTCTTGTTCAGCGTGTAATTGAACTGATCGTAAGGATTGCCATATTTCTTTTGGTCGTTTCTGTTCTTGCCTTTTTCCATCGGGCTATACCACTCTGTCCAACCAGGCGGGATGTAGGTATCATCGGGGGCTGTGTCGGGGTAGCCGTTGAGGTACTTGCCAATCAACGCTGTCTGATAACCATTTGCCTGTAACGAGGTAGCGATCGTTTCTTTTTCTAAGCCTTTGGCATAGGCTTTCTGGAAACCCCCATCAGGTAATGAATTGGTCAAGACCCCTGTATTGTGGGCATATTGACCGCGCAAAATATTCGTGCGCGATGGGCAGCATAGAGACACGTTGACAAAAAAGTTGGGAAATGTAATGCCCTTGTCGATCAAAAGCGACTTAATGTTTGGTGCATATTTCTCTGGATTTCTATTAATTGTGTCAGCGTCCATGTCATCTACTAGGACGAAAATGATATTAGGTTTATTTGTCTGGGCAAAAGCTTTTTGTGGTGCTGCTAATAGCACATTGATTACCAAAACACCGATCGTTATTAGAACAAAAAATTTCGCTCTCAAACTGGATGTTTTCATCAAATGACCTCTTGATTTACAAGACTAAAAAACTTTTTGTCCGATAAAATTGCCTGCCGGATTGTAGTGACAAACAAGGAAATCTTTGCCATGTCCGCTCGCTAAACCACATCCAACTTCTGTTGTTTTTCTCCAAACAACTTGAGTATAATGACCTACGTTCTCCCAATGTCCAGTAGTAGAGACATCGGGAAAAATACCGTTTTTGAAATTCTTCTTTTCATGACCCCACAAATCTATTAGCTGAGTTACAGAATAGGTGTCCGCCGTACCACTTGCTAAGTTTTCTCCAGCGCCACTATGGTCGAATGTTCCTGTTGCCGCCAAATGATTTGCCCACTTTTGAGCGCTTGCTGCTAATTTTTTTGACCATCGCAGTGGTGGAACGCCTACTTCGTCTCTGTACTTATTGTGTTCTGCTAAAATTGCTTTAATTTTCATAGCTTACACTTCCTGAAATTTTAATGAAAGTTCATTGTTATTCTCAGTTTGAATGTAGCTTATAACTACATTTAAAGCCTTTGTATCACTGTGATTACCGACATTGAAGTTGGTTATGGCATAAAGACTCTGACACTTCGGATGAGGAAATATGCATCTTTGAATTTAGGATTATTATTTGCGTCCGAAACGTAACCATTGCATTTATCTATTCCTCCTTTGAAATCATTGCCAGCCCAGTCTCCGCACAATGTCGTATTGACGATCATCTCCATGTCTTTGAAATATCCGGGACATGGATTAAAATGAACGTAAGGCTTTCCCCATGTATTTGGGTGAGGTGAATTTCCAAGGACATTCGCAGGAATATCAGAGCGTTTCCAAAACCAGATTTTAATTGTTTGGTTATGAACCCACTCACAAGCGTATGCTCCACCGCCATTTTGGTTGAATCTGTGACCGAAAGAGTTTTCTGGCCCGGTGACACCACATCCGAGGAGACCATCTTGAGCGTTACAGTCGGGATTGATAATATTTGGGATGTTCTGAACACATCCTTTTTTGGTGTGTAATGTTGAGTGGTTCCTGTTGTGTTTAGAAGGTATCGAGTTGACTCCTTCGATAATGTCAATTTCTCCGTTCTCAGGCCATGTAGCTCCCGTTCCAAGCAGCCATATCGCTGGCCATACCGCCATTCCTTCCGGTATGTGGTCTAAATCGATAATAAACAGCCCTCCATTGTACTTTTTCTCTGTGTAAATACGGATGGCCTTTCTTTTTACTCCGGGTTTGTAGCCTTCTGATTCAACTTCGATTTTAATTTTTCCATCGACAATTTTAATCAGTTCGTTCCACTTTCCGTAATTTACTTGACCGTGGGTTGGGTCGGGCTGGTGGAAAAAACTCCATTTATCACCTTTTTCATTTCCTTTGATAAACTCATTTCCAGTCCAACTATCTTTAAGAGTATATGCCATAGTTGATAATGCCTCCTTTGAAGAATTAGCAAGAAAGGTTGTCGCCTGGGGTGACATTTAACACTTCTGTAAAGTGTTTGTAGAGTTGTATTCTATGTTCAGCTTGTGGAGTCTGAGGCCCTTTGCCACACTCAATACCTCCATTGATGATGTTAATGGTCATTCCAAAGCCGGACGTGCTGATGGCTTTGTGGCATGATGCTTTGGGTGGTTGGGGAGTCATCCAGAACCACAGCGCTGTCGTAAAGGAAATGACGTTATTCGTTGAGACTAGTTCAGGATGATTGAGTAAATCCTTTCCAATGGCTTTTCCGCACGCACCATAGTTATAGTTCCACGACAATTGGATTGGTCCGCGACCATGATAGCTTTTGCCCGCCACGCATGGATAGGTAGTGTTCGTCGCATCGCAGTAATGGCTTTGCGGGTTTTGCTCTTGAATGTAGTGTAGACCCCCTGTTTCGTGGGAAATGTTGGCCAGGAACGCAGCTGCCTCGCGTTTACGTTGCTGCAAAGAACCCTCGTTGCAGAAATGCGGGTATTTTTTAACTGCTGTTATCAGACTTTCATAAGTGTAAAAATCATTATGGTTGGGAAACATAGTTTTGTAAGCCTGATGAGACACTATATTTGCGAAACCATCACCTGTACTTCCACCTGTGTTTCTATTACCAGAGTGAGGAATGCATATTTCCTGACCTACTTGTAAATTATGAGCATCTTCTTCCCTGAATGGAGTACCGTCTGGTTTCAGAATTTCATGCCAACGGTCACTACTATGCAACTGTTGTTGAGCAATGCTAGAAAGCGTATCTCCCTTTTTGGTGATGTATGAATTACCTGTTTTACAACTCATGATTTCTCCTTTTATAAGCTTGATTTTCACATTATTAAACAGAAAGTGGACATCTTAATCCCAACTAATAGTTACCTTCAATTCTTGAGGATTTGGATGTTCAATTAAAGTACTTTGTTCGCACACATCATCAAATGGGAATCCATAAGCTTTATTATCTATGCTATGAAGATGCCAGAATTGAGCATAGAAATTAGCTGGAGCATTTTTATAGAATTCCGAAGGTTTACACTTATTTGCTGGATTCTTGACTATGTGCCTGTTAAACATGGCGCTAACTTGAGCTTGAATTGCCTTTTGAATCTCATCAACTTCTGAAAACTTTCTATCACAGCTAAAGACTTCAGAAGATTTGGGATAGTGTATTGTATACTTTGCATTAGGTGAATCTGTTTTGGTAAAAGTGAAAACGTTATCTTCTACTTTTCCTATAAATGTTCCCTGTGGCATTTTCAGTTCAAGTTTATTTGACTTGTAATATTGCCATATATCGTGAATGTAATCATCAAAGTATTTCGCGTGACTACCACCATCAGCAAAATCCCCTTTAAATGGCGATACTATTCTGTAGGGTTTCTGAACCAAAGATTTAAATTGGGCTGGAACATTACTAGCATATTTATCGAATAAAACACTCCTTGATTCAGTTATACCAACTTTTTTTGAACCATTAGGTGCGATCAATTTCATGACCATTGGAAATCCAAATTGGTCTACTTGAGTAGTATTGCCGTGGAAGCCTGCATCATCAAAGGTAAATTCTAACCAATCATAGTAAACGTCTACATTGGGGTCAGATGGATTAGCCGTATTCGGTTGAACAATACTGTTGTTGTCATCGATTTTTAAGTATATCGGTTCACCGAGACTAATATAAACTCTACCTGAACGAATATGCGGAACTTTTATTTCAGCGACCTCCTTAATAGTGTGTAGATAATTAGAATAATTTTGCCCCTTTTTAGTTAGATGATCTGGTGCATTATTATCGCTAGCATGACATGGAATTAAGTGACCGTTTTTATTAAGGTGACAAGTTTGATTCGATGCATTTAGACCAGTAATTACAAAGTGGATTCGATCGGAGGGGAACTTTTGATTCGTATTGTTGGTAAATGAAAATTTCATGGTATTCCTTGAAATTTGAGTTTTGTGGAATGTTTTGAATTGAAAGTATACTTACGAAGGTGTACCAAAATCCTGAGTCCAGTAGTGTTTGTCTTGAGACGGAATGATACTAAGATAAGCAGAAATCATTGATATTACTGGTTTTTGGATGTGTAGTGTGAGGAATGAAGAAATGAAGAAGTAACTTCTGTTTCATCTCTAAGAGATGAATGTTGATTAACACTACACCTGTTGCGCCACTTCCAACACCCTGCCCAGACGAGGTTTAACATGAGTCTTAGTGCCATTCGTCCTGAGACGCATCGTTGAAGGCATACCCAATGCCAATTTCACGATAATTGAGGCTGAGAATATTTCGGCGATGTCCGTTATTGCGAGGCGTTTCATTAAAGTTAGTGGCTTACGCTTTAAAATTTCCGCTTACGGATGCCTTTATTTAACTTTAGTTTGCCCATTGAATAAACCCACTGGTGGTTACTCCATGTCTTGAGAATCGATTTTTTGCATCGTGGTACATATTAGCTTGTACAATGCTAGGAACTATAGCAGCTTTACTGTGTGCGTAATCTTCCCAAGATACTCCCTGGCTTGTTGCGAAGTCGTTTTCAGTCTCCGTTCCAGAGGTGTATAGTTGTGGAGAAAGATAGTCTATATTCTCGTTTTTAATGAAGGTTTTCATCATAGTGTGTGCGTCAGTAATTCCGTAAGGGGCTGAGTGGCTAGTCGTAACCAAAACTTTTAAATTTTTATTTTTGGCAGCAGCAAAAGCTTGTTGAAAATCTGAGATAAGGTTAGCTTCGCCCTCTTCGATGTCAAAAGCAATTGCCTTATAATCAGAGAATTTGCCATTTTTAATGTGAGTAATAATGGAATGAAGAATTTCCTGAGTGAAGGAACCATTAGAATTTCCTCCACCTAATGAAATGTATTTATGACCCACCAACCTGTTTTTGATTTCGGCACTATCTGATAAAGCCTGATCTGGTTTAGCCCATCCACTAAAAGCAATACCTAATGTTGAGTGGTTGAAAGGGTGACTCGGAGAGTACGTCTTATCCCAGTAACCTTTAATTAAATTCATCTCTTCTAAAGTTTCAACAGAATTCATAACTTAATTTTCCTCTTTGTAAATTGACAGGAAGTTAATTGGTAGGGGTAATGTGAAGCTAGCTGCAACTAGGGCAAACGCTTTCATAAAATCCACCTATAAATAAGTAGAGACGAGCGCTCAAGCTTTACTTATATCCATTGAGAATTATTTGAATGAAGCGATCGCACTATTGATGCCATTTTTGGCGGCGATTCACCTCAATCATGGAATTTCATGTCTGCGTGACTCGCCTGTTTGTGACGAGGATTTGCCGCCCTAGCGTTGCTGATTTCATAATGAAATCTAGCAAATATGAAATGTGTTACTCTAATGCTTCCGTAAACAACAGCTTGAAAATCATCATGCTTCCAGCAACGCCGTATTGTTAACCACTGCATTTATTATATCTGGGACAGCAACTTAACTTATATCTACCGCCAACAGCGACTAAAGTTTTTTTGTGGGCATCAATATTTACCCGTTTATCGGTTTGGTCAGCTATATCAATTTTTATAGTAACTGCATGATTACAGTTATTAATTATATTGACTCCACCACGAATAACTTTTGCATTAGCACATGATGGCAATGGCACTCTATCGCCTTCTGAACAATCATCAGCTAAAGCAGGTAATGCAGTAAATGCAAGAAGTAAAAATACTAAACGTGGAGTTGGATTGAAAAATCTTTTCAAAAAACTCATAACACTTTCCTCCTTAGGGAAATAAATTGTTGGAGTCGTGTGTCTAACCGCCAGTCATGACGGCGTGACTTGAAGGCTTGGTAAAAAATGGAGTATAGTCTGCACTTGGTACAGGTACCCTCTCCTCTGATTCTTAATTGGTAGCAGTGAGATGAATTTATTCACTGTGGAAAATCAGAAGTTTTGAGTTGAGCCTTCTGATTCTTAATTGGTAGCAGTGAAATGAGTTTATTCACTATCTTGCACCACCCCCACGACTCTAGATAGGCGCAAAGCAAAGCTGAGTCTTGATTAGCGCTTAAAATTACGATAAGTCTTGAGTTTTCAATAACGGTTAGCTTAATATTTTTTAAACTAATTTATACCGCATTATACTTGACAAAAATGCGTGCTTTAGATGGCAAGAATAATTATTTTTTTGTAAGTTATACCAATAGCTAAAAATTTGTTGATATCCAAAGCTTGTGCATAAGTTGATTGTATTGTGCTGATAGCTATTCTTAAATAGGAGATTCCAAATCTCTTTAATAGGAGGGTGAAATGTCTAGGGATATCTATACTTTTGTACTGGTAGCATCCAGAAATATGAAATGGATGCTAACAATCGCTCTGATTTTGAGCAGCGTTACCTATTATCCAGCAAAGGTAACAGCCCAAACTAGACAAGCAGCAACGACTAAGCAGCCTGTACAACCAACCAAAGGTAGGACTTCACCTCAAGGGCGTACCTCTCGACCAGTTTTTGTTTTGCCAAAAACACCTGCTCGGTTAAGTCCGATCTCTGGGCGTAGAACTGGAATGGGTAGCCGGGATAATTGTCCTGCGGTCACAACTGCACTCACTGCTTTAGTACCTTTGCGAGAGGAACAAAAGGTTAGTAAACAAACAGACAAACCAATTTCAGCGATTGTGGGGGGACTAACTACCTCTGAACGACCAACTTTTTGGTTTTACGTTCCCTACACTCAGGAATTAACAGCTAGTGCTGAATTTGTTTTACAAGATAGTTCACAAAACGATATTTATAGAAATGCGATCGCACTACCTCCAAAACCTGGTGTCATCGGGGTTTCTCTCCCACCCAATGCATCCTTGCAAGTAGGGAAAACATATCACTGGTATTTAAAAGTTCCTTGCAATCAACAACAAACAGCGAGTGTTCCTATTTATGTAGAAGGAGACATTCAAAGAGTCAATTTAGATTCTCGGATGATGCAGCAGTTGCAAACAGCAGTCGATCCGCAACAAAAGGTTGCAATCTATGCACAAGAAGGTATTTGGTTTGATTCTCTGACTATGCTGGCACAAATGCGCCGAAAGAATCCTCATAATGCATCTGTTGCTTCCGATTGGCAAAGTCTATTAAAATCTGTCAATTTGGATAATGTTGCTACGGCTCCTCTGGTAAAATAACTGTTTGTTTACAACCAATTCCCAACTAACACGTAAGTTGCCCAGTAAAGAGGACGAGTGTATTGCGAACTAGACAATAGCTTTAATTGAGCTTCGCGTAAAGCTTCTGCCGTAGTTTTGCCAGTTGTTAACTGATGGTAGAATTCACTAACAAACAAAGCAGTGGATTCATCCCCAATTTGCCATAGAGAAGCTAGAGTACTCCGCGCCCCAGCTCGAATAGCAACTCCTGCTAATCCCAATGCAGCACGATTATCTCCTTGTGCTGTTTCGCAAGCACTCAGAACAAGTAATTCCACTGGCTCTGTTCGTTTTTGCTCTCTACTTTTGAGCAAGCTATCTAATTCATTTACGTAGATACGTTTATCGGCTGCTAAGATAAAAGTGTCTTTTGCTTTAGAGCTAAATTGTCCGTGAGTTGCCAGGTGAACAATTCTAAAAGGTTGGGCGTTAATCGTTTTTGTTAAAGTTGTACTTTTGAAATTTTCATCCAATAATATCGTTGTCGATATGCCCGATTGCTGAATCAATTCCAGTTCAACCTTTACATTGGGAAGCGGTGCAAACTTTTCGTTCTTAGGTGGTTGCGAGAGTCCTCCAGCAAGAGCGTTTAATTTTTTCTGTGCTAGAGGTTTGGGGGTAAATAGTTGCAATCCCGGACTAATGGCTATAGCGTACTTCTGGACTAAATACTCTTTGCCATCAGACAATGCAGACATTGGAATGTTTCGTAATGACCCATCTGGAATAAAGACTAGAGTATTAACTCTACTATTTTTGAGTTCACCTGCAACTGGTTTAATTAACCAATCATAAAGCTGCTGGGAAACCACTTGAAATTTATTATTAGTATCAGGTTGGACTATCGTCTCTTGCATTTGGGCGATCGCCTGCTCTACTTGCTGATGGTTTACCACAGAAGTTTTATGTATCAAAGGTTGATTGGGAAGTTTGAGGATTATTTCTAATTGGTTATCTAGAATAATCGGGTAAAAAATGGCAGTATTAGGAAGATCGCGGTCTACCAATTTGTCCAATACCACGAATTGGTTACTTAAGCAAGCTTCTCGGAAAAAATTATCTAGTTCTGCCAATTGCAAAGCTTCTATTCGCTTGCGGACTTTATCTAAATCGGGTTTTTCTTGTCCTTTCTGTTGTAAAAGCAGTTCTACTGACTGGCGATAAATAGGTTCTACGCTATCACGAAAATTAAACTGCACTTCTCGGTTTACCGCAACTAAATCGGTACGGAGAGACTGAAGAGTTGCAACTGCGGTATCATAAGTAGCGATCGCTCCCTCAATATTTCCTTGTGCTTTGAGCAAGCGTCCCAACAGCCACTCCCAACGATAAGCTATATCTGAAGCATCGATTTTTTGAGCGAGAAACAATGCTTGTTGCGTTAATTTCTGTGCATCAAGCCATTGATTGTTTTGCTCATAGACTTCTGCTAAACTGCCTAGAGCATAGGATTGAGTACGCTCATCACCTATGTTTTTGGCTTGTTGAACGCTGTTTGCCAAAGTCTCTGCAATATCTTTTTTATTACCAATTTTACTTATGGTGCGAGCAAAATTGATCCGTGCATAAATACCAGCTTGAGTAGTAGGCAGAGTTGCGAGTTGAGATTGGATTGCGGGTATTATTGTTTTTGCTTGTGCTACTTGTTCATTCTCAACAAGCAAGCTGAGTTGATTGATTTGAGCTTGAACTTTGGTGAGTGAGTTTGGCGCAATTAAAGCCGCATTTTCATAATGAGCTATAGCGTCTTTTTTATTACCTAAGTCTCTATAAGTATTACCAAGAGAAAATTCTGTTAGGCTAGTCTCTAAAGGTAGTTGCAGACGTTTGGCAATTTCTAAACTGTGTTTTAAATTTTTCCAAGATTGCTCTAAGTCACCTAATTGTCGATGGACATTACCGAGCGATCGCAAAGCAGTAACCTTTTCCAGTGAGTCAGGTTGGGTTTGTAACTGTTGAGAGACTTCATTCAATATGTCTAAGCCACGGCGGTAAAAACCAGAAACTCGTAGAGCTTGTGCTTGATTGATACGGCTGCGCGTCACTCCAGCATTGTATTGTTTACCTAAGCGCTTCCAAATTTGCTCTGAAATCTGTGATGTTTTCAAAGATATATCTGCCTGTCCCTGTGACAGTTGCAGTCCACTTTGAATCTCTAGAGTTTGTGCTAGAACTTCTAGCAATTCTGACTTGGGATTGTTGACATTTAACTTTTGATTTGTGTTGTCCCAGCCAAGTAGATTTAAGCTGTTATTAATCGCTTTTGACGCTTCTCTCCATGAGCCGAGTTGCTCTAACACTAGAGAGAGGTTAGTTAGTGCTGCGGCTTGTACAAGGTTGTCGCCTTGTTGTTGATAGATACGGACAGCTTGTTGTAGAACAGTTACAGCTTCAGCAAAGCGTCCAGATTGATAAAGCGCTTCTCCTTGAGAGACAAGTTGCTGTGGTGTTGTGGTTGAAGGTTTGGTGGTTTGGGTATAGAATCCGGCGAGTGAATTTATTTGGGGTTGTTTGGCGAATGTCCTGGGGATAATAGTTAGGGAAAAAGCAAGGGTAAATAGGACTACATAGTTTACCACAAATCTCATGAGTCGCTTAGTCAGCGCAAATGGATGCATATTTCACACCTTAGCGAGATGCAGAACAAGAAGCAGGAGTTTGTCGAGAGCTCTCAGGAGTGAGATTAGGTGCTTGCGCCACGAGTTCTACATTCCCATTGCGATCGACTACCCAACCAGTAGCTTCCACAATGGTCATCGCCGCAGCAACTTTAGTACTATTTGAGACTGCTGTTGGTTGTGGCGAAATTGTTGTTTTAGCTCTTGTTGCGGGTTGTGGTCTTAATCTCACCCACGCTGAGAGAGTACTTATATCTTGTAATGGTTCAGTGGGACTCATCGGTAGTCCACCGCGTCCTGTTGACACAAAAGAACTCTGAAATTGCCGACTTCCTGGAGTGCAAGCGGTGGAAATTTGCTGTGAGACATCAACGAGATTAGTAGGGAGTTCGATTAAGCCGCTAGTGAGGTCAATATCAGGTCTAGTGATTTCTACATTACCGCTTAACCTGCGAGTTTGCCCTGTGGCGGTGATATCGCTTGTGTTTCGGGAATTTACATTCCGGAACTGAATACCAAAGATACCTTTAGTATTGATTCTGACATTCCCACCACGAAAGTTAGCAGAATTAGCGCTGATGTTGCTATTTTCAAAGCCAACCAGGATATCGGTATTAATATTGATGTTGCCGCCGATAACGTTTTTTCCTGTAGCGTTGGTTCTGATGTTGCTATTGCCAGTCATGATTAAATCTTTTGAATTAATGTTAATTGTCGCCTGTTCTCTATCTCGGTCAACTTTGGGGCTGCCTGTATTGGCGATGAGTAAGCCGTTGTTCTTTAAACGGATAGAGCGTGCATTTAATGTCATGTTGCCTGCGGTTCCTGTTCCGAGACTCGCCACGCTTACTCTTGCCTCATCTTGCACTAGCAAGGTATTGGTTTTGACCGTCAAATCACCCGCATTTCCTGTTGAGTTTCGCTCTACACGAGTAAACAAGCCACTGCCAAACTGACCATCAGCGCTTCTACCAATCAGTTGCACATCAGAGGCATCAACAGTCAATTTTCCCCCGTTGCCCGCACCGAAAGTACTAGTACTTACCACTGCCCCATCTCGCACTATCAAGGTATTGGTTCTTAGGGTTATATCACCCGCATTCCCTGTTGAGTTTCGCCCTGCACGAGTAAACAAGCCACTGCCAAACTGACCATCAGCGCTTCTACCAATGATTTGTACATCAGAGGCATCAACAGTCAATTTTCCCCCGTTGCCCGCACCGAGAGTACTAGCACTTACCACTGCCCCATCTCGCACCAGCAAGGTATTGGTTCTTAGGGTTATATCACCCGCATCCCGTGTTGAGTTTCGCTGTGCACGAGCAAACAAGCCACTGCCAAACTGACCATCAGCGCTTCTACCAATGATTTGTACATCTTGGGCATCAATACTCAAAGAACCTGCCTTGCCCGCACCGAAAGTACCAGTAAATACCTGTGCCCCATCTCGCACCAGCAAGGTATTGGTTTTGACCGTCAAATCACCCGCATCTCCTGTTGAGTTTAGCTGTGCAGAAGTAAACAAGCCACTGCCAAGCTGACCATCAGCGCTTCTACCAATGATTTGCACATCAGAGGCATCAACCCTCAAATTTCCACCCTTGTCCGTACCAGAAGTGGCAGTATTTACCCGTGCCCCATTTCGCACTAGCAAGGTACTAGCATTGATACTGACATCGCCTCCTTGTCCATTTGCTTCTGATAGCACTTGATTAAAAATCTCACTGTTATTGTTAAGGTTTATTGCGACCGTAGCATTAACCGAAATATTTCCTGCCTTACTATTATCAGAACCCAATCCACTGTCTATGCCTGCACGCAGGAAACTCCCTCCTGTCATCTCTAAATTCCGGGCATTAATTGTGATACTACCACCATTGCCAGCCAATACATTTACTTGCGCGCGATCGCTAAGAAAAACATCGCTTCTTTCTACACTATTGGGAAAACTCAAACGACTATTACTATCATCCCCATTCAACCCAACTGTACCGGCACTAGCTAACCCACCTAACTCGACGAGTCCACCAAAAGCATTCAATCTTCCACCATCCATGTTCACATTGCCGCCTACTAGCAGCAAACTTCGACCATCTGGGACACGTAGACCAAATGCATTCCTGCCACTAGGAGTAGATCCTGCTGGTGCAGTCGAACTATTTTGAATCGGTGCAGCTGCAATTTGATTAAATAATAAGGCATTTGGATTTACTGTTAACAACGGTGAAGGTGCTTCTGGATTCGAGGCACTGAAAAATCCCAGATTGCCAAATCCTATGGCATTCGCTGTTGTGGCAACAAACGAACCGCCGATATTCAAACTGGCATTTTTAGCAAAAAGAATCCCATTGGGATTGATGATAAACAGGTTTGCTTTACCCAATGCACGAATCGACCCATCAATATTTGAAACACTTGAGCCAGTGACTCGTGTGAAAATGTTTTGAATATCGAGTACATTATTGAAGAAAGCTGTCTCACCAGTGGGAACAGAAAATTCTCTAAAGCTGTGGAATAGGTTAGCGCCTCTTGTCGTTCCACCTGAGATAATCCTGGTATTACCTTCTAATCTCACGTCGGAATTATTTGGCAGAGTTCCATCTGGCGTGATTTGAGCAACTGAGCTATTTGTATATAAGACTATTGCACTCGCGATCGCAATTCCTAGACCTTGCCACCAGTACAAACGTATAGATACTCCAGACATTGGACTCTCCTATTGAAAAGGAAATTTAGCGAGTGAATTCTCAATTTACAGCGCTTTGTATGTAAATGAAGTACACCGTTAAGAGTTATTCAGAAATTAGCCATAAAAATATAGCGTTTCCCATTCAGATGCGGTACAACATTTATCACGGGGTGTAGGGGCACGGCAGTGCCGTGCCCCTACGGGTGTACCTCACGCAAACGAGAAGCGCTATAGATATGTAACTATTTATAAAAATGGTGTACTGTAGTTACCTGAAATACGCTGTCTTTACGTAATTTTCCTACTCTAATCAAGACTCCGCCTTGCTTTGCGCCTATCTGGAGTCCTCCCGGCAGTTCTAGATAACCTAAGTTCGGGATAAGAAATCCTCAAAACCCATGATTTCTCGTTGTTCGGTCTGTAGCTCTGTTTTAATCGGTTCTCAATAAGGCATATTGTTGATATTAATCTCATTTGTGAGCCTTATTGACAAAATAATTCCACTGTAATTACTTCTTTTATCACTTAGAGTTTTGCTTAATCCTTACAGAATAAGCTTTTTAGCTTCTGTCTTAACCCGAACTCAGGTTAGATAGTGAATAAACCAAAGTCACTGCTACCAATTAAGAATCAGAAGGCAAAGCTAAAAACCTCTGATTTTCCACTTGCATTGCTACTGGTGTCACCTGGACAATAACTGGTTTGGGTGACAGCTAGATTTACTAAATTGACCCCAAGAAGGAGATTTTTCGTGATCCGAAGATTATTGTCATTTCGCGATCGCTACTACATTCTTCACCTAACCTGGTTTGCCTTTTTTCTCTCATTTGTCGTTTGGTTTAACATGGCTCCGCTTGCCACAACGATTCAGCAGGATTTAAAGTTAACCACTGAGCAACTAAAAGTTTTAGCAATTTGTAATCTAGCCTTGACCATTCCAGCGCGAATTGTGGTGGGCATGATTCTGGATCGCTTTGGCCCTCGCCTTGTCTTCTCAGCATTGCTCGTGTTGGCGCTCATACCCTGCTCGATTGCTGCAACCGCAACCAACTTCAACCAACTAGTCTGGAGCAGTTTAGCCACCGGGATTATGGGATCTGGATTTGTAGTGGGAGTTCGCATGGTGGCAGAGTGGTTTCCCCCTGAAGAAATTGGTTTTGCTCAAGGGATTTATGGAGGCTGGGGCAACTTTGGAGCAGCTGCTGCCCAATTTACATTACCTGCTTTAGCCGTTGCCACAACTTTTTTATCAAATGGTGCGGTGAACTGGAGATTGGCAGTTATGTTGACCGGAATCGTTGCCGCGCTCTACGGTGTAGTCTACTTCCTTAGCGTTGAAGATACTCCACCCGGTAAAGTCTATCAGCGACCTCAGCAACATGGCGCGATGCCCGTCACGTCCACTAACAGCTTTTGGGCAATGATGGCGCTGGACATGGGGATGTTGCTGTCGTTGGGCATACTTACCTTTCCGCTCACACAGCCGCAAATTCACTTTTTGCAGGGCTGGCAAGAGCTATTGTGCTGGGGATTTCTGGCAGTATTATTCCTCTTGCAAACTTATAAGTCTTGGCAGGTGAATCGAGAAGTCGTGGGTTCCTTGAATCCGCTCAACTCGAATTTTCTCAAAAGTAGTAAAACCTATCCATCTGCACAACGCTATCAGTTTCGTCAAATTGCTTTACTGAGCTTCACCTATCTAACCAATTTTGGCGCTCAGTTAGCCGTCTTCTCAATTCTGCCAATGTTCTTTGAACAAACTTTTGTCCTAAATCGGGTTACGGCAGGCATGATAGCTGCCATTAGCTATCCCTTTTTGAATCTAGTATCGCGACCGAGTGGGGGACTCATCTCCGATAAGTGCAGTAGTCGCAAATGGACGATGACGCTGTTCACTGCTGGTATTGGAGTCGGCTTTTTACTCATGAGCAGAATCAACAGTCATTGGTCGTTACCAATTGCCATTGGAGTGACGCTCTTGTGTGCTTACTTTGTCCAAGCAAGTGCAGGTGTCACCTTCAGCCTAGTGCCGTTAATTAAGCAAGACATTACAGGTCAGATTGCAGGTACTGTTGGGGCTTACGGTAATGTCGGCGGCGTAGTTTATCTAACGGTTTATAACTTCACGAATACTTGGACACTATTCTCCACAATGGGCGTGGTAGCGCTGATCTGCGCTAGCCTCTGCGGATTCTTTCTCCAGGAACCCAGTGCTTCTTTTGCTGAAAACAATGCCATTCCGAAAGTAGAGCAGAGCAATTGACAAGGATAGCCAGACACTGCCTTGTACGGCAGCGATACTAGAAGCTCAAAGCTCAACATTTGTTTCTATAAATTAGCCTTCAACTGGTTATCCACCTGCGTTGATTCAGTAGCTAAGTCCAACATTTCTCGAACTTGTCAAGATTATGCTCAACTCAAAACAAGCCGAGGCAAAAATTCAACTGTTGCAAACACTGAATCAGTCAATCAGTAAAACAACAGAGCTTAATGCTGTGCTTACTGCCACACTTCGTATTGTCTGTGAAAGCATCAACTGGGATTATGGAGAAGTTTGGATTCCTGAACAGGATGGCACAATTCTAGAACTTAGTCCAGCTTGGTACGTCAACCCAGCAAGAAGCATCGAGCAAGTGTCTGACTTGCAGAAATTCCGGTTCTGTAGCGAAGCGTTTATCTTGTCTCCTGGTGTTGGCTTACCAGGGCGAGTTTGGTCATCACAGCAACCCGAATGGATTTTAGATGTTTCGGCTCACTCAGAAAATTACTTTTTGCGACATTACATTGCCAAGGCGTTCGGTATCAAAACTGGATTGGGAGTACCGATTCTCGCGAAGGCTCAAGTGATAGCAGTGCTTGTCTTTTTTCGGTCGGAAATCTGTGAGCAAGATCCACAAGTCATCGAACTAGTTATGGCAGCAGCCGCACAGGTTGCCTTGAAAAACTGTTTCTAAAGGAGGCATTAGTCACTATGCACGATTTGAGTTACTTAGAAGCCTTACCAATGCTGCTAGAGGCAACCGACTACCTCCGACTGTTTTATCGAGAACACGATCGACCAGAATCACACCTCGAAGCACGACTAACAGAGGTCTATAAAGAATATAGGCGATCGCAAACTTACTGGCAAACTTCAGCAGAACTTGCCTACGGAGCCAAAGTTGCTTGGCGAAACAGCACAAATTGCATTGGGAGAATCTTCTGGCAGTCCCTAAATGTCCGCGACTTGCGCCATCTGACGACAGCCGAGGAGATTTTTGCCGCCCTCGTTGAACACATTGAGTTAGCAACCAATAATGGCAGTATCCGCCCCTATATTAGTATTTTTGCACCTCAACAACCAGGTAAGAAGGGTATGCGTATTTGGAACCCACAACTGATTCGCTACGCTGGATATCGTCAAGCAGATGGCTCAGTTGTTGGCGATCCAGAACACTGCGAATTCACCGAGATTTGTCAACATTTTGGTTGGAAAGGTAAAGGAACTCCATTTGATGTATTACCTCTGATTATTCAGATGCCAGATCGGCCTCCCCAATGGTTTGAGATTCCATCAAAAGCAATTTTGGAAGTGTTCCTTAGCCATCCTGACTACCCTTGGTTTGCTGATTTAGGTTTGAAGTGGCACGCCTTACCAGCCGTCTCAGACTGGCGTTTAGAAATTGGTGGCATTTCCTACCCAACAGCACCCTTTAGTGGCTGGTATATGTGTACAGAAATTGGTGCCCGCAATTTAGGAGATGTGCAGCGTTACAACCTATTGCCGATCATTGCCGAAAAAATGGGGTTGAATACTCGCTCTAAACTTTCTTTGTGGAAAGATCGGGCGTTGGTGGCACTAAATACTGCGGTGCTTCATTCCTTCGCGCAGCGAGGTGTGTCGATTGTCGATCACCATACGGCTTCATCTCAGTTTATTCAACACATGGAACGAGAAGCACAGGCTGGTCGGATGGTTCCTGCTGATTGGGGCAGAATTGTTCCGCCTATCTCTGCTTCTGCCACCGAAGTGTTTCATACAGAGATGGAGAATGTTTGCTTGAAACCAAACTTTTTCCCTCAACAAACAAGTTACTCCTTGTTATCTGGTTGACTCATTAGGTTTAGGGATTGCAACTATAAAAAGTAAATACTACCTTGTTTCATCAAGTTTTGGCGGATTTTGCACACTCACTTCAGAGAATGTAGGAAATTTCTGACTGCGTTGAACAAACAACACAACAACACCACTTGCAAGTACAGCAAAGGCTGAGGGAATAAATGGCAACCATACCCCTTGTTTTAAAAGGATGATGCTCCCAAAAGGAACTGCCCAAAGAGCGATCGCACAAGCTCCATATAAAATGATAACCATCGCAAATATAGCGCATCCCTTATTAAGTAGCGAATGACGCACGCGCCAAACAATCAAACCAGACACACTCGACCATCCCCATATCCAGAGAATATCGCACCAAAAAGGCAAAACCCCAAGAATTGGACGTTCGTCTAAAACTGCACTCAAAATTTGGCTGACCATTTGCGCTTGTACAAATATACCTGGTATTTCCTGGTAAGGTTGCTGTGCAGCAGAGTAGGGAGTTGACCAAGTATCGCTGATAGTGTTAGCTGTAACTCCTATGAGAACAACCTTATTTTTGAAAAAAGTATAGTTAACTTTGTCACTCAATACATCTGCCAAAGAAACTCTTTGGTAATCTGCATTACGGTAATTAACAAGTATTTGAAATCCGCCTAAATCAACTCTTTGTTGATAGCCACCACTCCGACCAGGCTTTAAGCGTTTAAATACTTTATAACCAAATTGTATATAATCTTCATTTAAATTAGGTTGAATATTTTCGTAAGATAAATAACGAGCAGCTAATTGTAACGAGAGTGAGTAAGGCGTTGTACAAACAGACGAAGGCTCTTGTGCCATCATCATAATTTGGCGACGGACGATACCATCTGGATCTTGAATTGCATCAGTAAAACCCTGACGTTCTACAGGGACTTCAAGAGGTGGTTTAACACCTTGGGGGTCATGTTTACGATCTCTGCCTTTACACACAACTACCACATTTTCTTTGCTCAGTTCAGTGGAGAGTTGTATCGGCTTTAATTCATTTGGGGGGTCAGCAAAATCTCTATAAATATCCAGTCCAATGACTCGCGGTTGATACTTTTGTAATTTGTTGAGTAATTGAGCTAACGTACTATCCGAAATAGATTTCACTCCTGTGGTCGTCTCTTGTCGGGATTGAATATCTTTTTCAGTAACTTCAACAACGAGCAATCTTGGATCTAAATCTTCCTTTGGTCGCAAGAGTAGCATTTGGTCAAAAGTTTGCAGTTCAGCTTTCTCAAAAACCCCCAAGTATCTCAAACCTATCGTTGAAAGAGTCACAATAGCAGTACTCAGCAGTACAGTCCAAAGTCTGCGCTTTCGAGTTGCAATTGTGCTTTGAGTCGAAACTTCGTTGCGAATCTCGGTGTCACCCAAACCACCGCGCAGTTCTTGCCAAGTTGTAGGAACAGTTGTAGGATTTTGGCAAATCACTGGCAACCAACTAGCACAAGGGAAGTTATTCTCCAACCCCTGAAGTCTTTCCCGCGCTTCTCGCACAGCCAGATAAAATGGCTTATTTCCTGTAAAAGCGACAAGAAAGTTTTTCAAAAATTCCTGTGCGACTAAATCTGACACCCCTTCCCGCATCACAATCATTTGGGGAATGTTCAAATCAGCTAAATTTCGTGCCAAAGCAATGCCATCACAGGAGTTGAAAATTGCGAGTTTTAAACCGCGTGTAATTGCTGTCTTAAGTGCATTTTTAAATTGAGAAATTGTTAAACTCTCTGTCTGATTGATATAAATTTCCCCTATTTCCCCATCTGCAATACTAGCGCTATGTCCGGCAAAAAATAGAATATCCCAATTCTGATTCCACAATTGCTCATCAAGTTCTTTTCGTGTAGGTTCAACAAGAAACGTAGTTTGAGTATCTGTTAAATCTTGCAACCAAGAACGGTCTTTATCAATATCAATACCAAAACTGTTACCGAGAATTGCTAAAATATTAACTCGAACTGTGGTAGATTTTCGCACTACTTGAGGAGATGCATATTCATGATTGCTCAAAGCTAATTCTGCTTTCGGGTAATCCTCAAAAAAATCCCATAGATGCCAAGGTAATCGATGCAGTAAAGCTATATTTGTTTCAAAAATAACTCTAATTTCATCATCTCGACTGAGTAAAGTTCTTAACTGTCGTTCAATATTTTGGAAGGATTCAGATTTTAACCAAGCATTGATATGTGTTTGTAACTGACGACATACTTCATCGAAATCATTCACAGAAATATTGGTAATATCTTGTGAATGCACTTTTATACGTTGATTGTTGCCCAACCGTTGATGGATAGCTTCGTAGAGTAACTTCCATCTTCTGTAGAGTTCGGAAAGTTCTGGTATTGCTGGCAGACTTCCTATTATTTTAAATAATTGGTTATTGTGCCAAAGTTGAGCCGTGACAACAGGAAATCCTTGATTTAAGTCTCCTCCTAACAAGCTGAAGATGACTAGCTTACTCATTTGTTGTTTATTGTTTGTCATTTGTCCTTTGTTGTTTGTCCTTATCTAATGACCAATGACTAAATAACGAAATTTTCTGTTATCTGGTGACTATCAAAAGTAACTTGGATACTAAAACATTCTCCTACTTCTCCATCAAAGCGTTTCAATTGTATGTAGTTATCTTGTTCTCTTGCTTGCACTTCCTGAATGATTTCTTCTGACTCTAAAAGCAAAGCTAACTTGATATTAACAGGTAGATATTCTCCATTAGCAGGATGTAGTTGCACGCGAATACTAACTTGTTGGCTATCCTCTGGTATGAAGGCAACTAATAGCACCACTTTTTGAGACTCTATTTCCATTCCCAAATCAATCAGCTTGGCTCGTTTGATACTACCAACACCTGACCTTGAGCTACTCCTGAAATTAAAAGCTATACTGTTGAAATTGAAAAGCAAAAATGTTTCTGTTGCTTCCCAAGCATTATCGTATATACCTTCTAGCCAACGACTCAGATTCACTCGCAGTTGCGATGATTGTGGTTGCTGCCGTTGTTGGTACAAGCGCTGCCGCCACTGCTCATTCTCTAGTAGCGCTCCCCAAGTTATAAATGGTACTGCCAATCTAGAGAAACGAAAAGAGGCATTGCCTAACCGTTGCACAAGATTTTCTGCTTGCTCGGTGGATAATTGTGGTAATAGAGCTACAGCCGCTTTCATCTCTTCTCCTTTACAAAATTGGTAACTCAAAGAGAAAGCAGTGAGGTCTTTTGTTAAATGCCGTGCATCTATACAATAAGTCCTATCCACTGAGTCATAGTGAGCCAAAGATTTTAGTTCTTTATGGGTTGTGTAACCCCAAATTCGTATCCACTCGCCATCCGGTTTGACTTGCACTGCTAAATAGTAGTCTGCTGCCCAACTAGGAATGTCCACCCATTCCTGAGAGACTTCTAACTCGCTATCATCAATTGCTTCACTGGGGATCAACACGATTCGCCTCCCCTCTAGCAAAATTGCTGTGCCATTGACAAATTCCCAAAAAGCTGGGATACCAGGGAAACTGTACCAAACACTGGCTTGGGGAAAATCCTCAGTTGAGATCCAATCCAAGAAAGCATGGAGACAAATTTGATTTATGTAAGCGCACCAGCGACTACTAGACGTGGCATAAACCTGGCTTTGCTGCCAGGATTGCGCCTGAATAGTTGGTGATATTTCTAACAACCACTCTCTGGGATCTGCAAACGCGCAAGTCATTTTTACTACCTTGTGAAAACTAAGGATTTATGTTGTACTCACCATGCTGGTTTCTCAACCATTCTTCCAAAGCAAGACTCATATCTTTAATTTGGTTGGAATTAACAGAAATATTCAAATCCTGGCTCCACTTAATCAGTGCTGCAAGTATTGATTCTCTACCTTTAACTAGTTTGCGAGACACTGTAGGCTGACTCATCTGCAACTGTTGCACGATCTGCTGCTGAGTCAGTCCCTGTTCGTAGTAAAGCTTAAGTACTTCTTGGGATTGTACATCTAGGCTCTGTAAAGCTTTTAACAATACACCAGACATCTGAGATATTTGGTTTTGTCGATTTTGGACATCTTCTTCGGCTATCATATCAGCCATTGGTGAGTCAGAGGATGGGTCTGGCAAATCAAATGTTATTGTCGTGTCATCATTTTGCTTGAAAGCATTTAGAGATTTCACAGGTGGAAATAGATAAGCACGCACGTAGAGAGCTGTTTGCGTTAACCACTGTTCAATTGTCTGTGCATTGCGTTGCTCAGTAGGTTGAGTAATTTGGCTTTGGCGTTGGTGGTTGTAGAGGTTGGCAATAGCTTCCCAAAGTTGGCGATTCGGTTCTGGTAACTGACTGGTACCTCCTGGTTGGTTTTGGGTGTACAGTTCTTTGAAACAAGTCCAAGCTAAACGATATTGAGCAACTGCGCTTTGTGATAATCCAGCTTCACTAAGAGCTTCACTAAGCAGCTTTTTGCTCACTTTGCGTAACAATGCCCAATTGGTACAAATATCAGCTTCCCTGCGTTGACGTAAAATATCTTTCAGCCGACTGGGTATTGCCATGATGGCGTAGGCTTTTAAGCTAGAAGATTTTTCGGGGTTGAAGTCTTTAAGAATTGTTTCGACTTCTGCGATCGCCATTTGGAAGTAATCAGCGAACAGGTATTGGCTGAGAGTAAATTTAGCAACTGTTTTTGAAGCAACCCAATAACATGGTTCTTGTAAATAAGCTAACAAATGCATTCTGGCAAGGTTATTAAACCCAGAACGCCATTGCTTATACCAGTAAAGCCCCCAAAAGTTTTCTGATTTAAGTGCTGATGATGAATGCTCTAAGTGATTTTGCATATTTCTATACAGTTTGGCATCAGTCAACCATTTGCTGAATCTGCCTCTTTCCAACTGCACGAATGTTGAGAACATGTCCGTAATTTCTTGGCGAGGACGCATAAGCAATTAAAAATATAAACTGACAGAACTGAAGCAAATAAGTAGGTGGGTACAAATAAAAATAACTATGTAAATAAAACTAAAACGCCTAAAAGTCTCTTACCTTTGGCATAGCTGCCTTGTCTCAAGGATAAATATCCACGCATACCTACTTATCACCTAACGATAAGATGATATTCTACATAGGGTAGCGACTGATAACCCCACTCAATTTCTGGACATTCCACCAGAAACAGTGATCTGCTCAAATAGAGTTGCAGTTTCATCAAGGTAAACGGGATAGCCTTTTTTGCTAGCTAAAGCTGTCACACCGCCACGAATGTATCCTGTTAGTGGCTGAACTTCCTTGAGAGCAACTGTCTCAACTTTCCGGTTTCCTGAAATCCGCGCCAAAGCTTTCAAGTCTAACTGAGCATTTCCCGGTACAACAGCAAAACAGATACCTGTTGTGTCACCTCTGACTACTAGAGTTTTAAAAACTTGCTCTGGGGGAAGTCCCACTTTCTCGGCTGTACTAAGAGCAGCCAGATCGTCAGGGTTAACTTCATAGCTCAGGATTTGGTAGGAAATACCTAGTTTATCCAATAGTCGAGCAGCATTAGTTTTCATTGCTCTTACTCCCAATCTTCAATTACCAGTCCACTAACGCGACTAAAGACTACATCTACTGACATTCGGCAAGTAGATAATTGCAAGACTTTAGGTGTTGTAATTCAATGGTTTACCATGCCTAAGAGATTAAGATAAAACGGTTTTAGTGAGAGTCCATGAGATTCCTTCCTTCCTTGCAATCATGGGGTACTATTTTTGAATGCAGTTTATTATTAGACCCAATTTTTGAGTAAAAATAAATCTATGAATAGAACGTTATATTATCATCAGCAATCAAATTTTTCTCGGAAAATCCGAATATTGTTAATAGAGAAAAATTTGGATTGTGAATTCAAAGAAATTAATTTAGCCAATAAACCCCCTGAATTCCTTGAAATTTCTCCTATTGGTCAAGTCCCTGTGTTTGTAGATCAAGATGGCAGGGTAATTTGGGACTCTACATTGATTGCGGAGTATCTAGACGAAACTTATCCACAGCCTAGCTTTTACCCAAGCGCTCCTCACATCCGGCTTGAGTGCCGTAAATGGGAACAACTAGCAGATACTTTAGGCGACAATATTATCGGTTTATGGGTACTAGATTTTATGGGTGATCTAGCTCCTGCTTATTATCGAAAAAAATATGAAACATTAATTAATCGCCTTTTACCAATCTTTGATGGACAACTGCGTTCAACTAAATATTTGTTAGAGGGTGAAACATGGACAGCAGCAGATGTGGCAGCGTTATGTTCCCTCGGTTACTACAGCTTTCGCTTAAATGAAGACTGGCTTCTTCAGTATCCTTATTTGAGAGACTGGTTTAATAGATTACACGAGCGGGAATCAGTCAAGTCAACTATTCCAAAAAAGACCCCTACTTAGGGCTTGCTGAAATAGTAATAAGAAAGCAAGATTAGGATTGGTTAGTTATTCAAGCAAGCCCTACTTAGGAGCCTTGCAAAAATAATTTGAATAATTTTGATGGGGAAGTTAAGCTCACAAGTCGTTCCAGATTAACAAAATGAATTATTTGTCCAGAAACTATAAGTGATTGCTCATATTTTTTACAAAATCTAGAATACGGCAATGATTAAACTTTTAGATAGATTCGGACAACAACCCTGACATATCTAATACTTGTTCTGACCAAGCACTAGCTTGCTCGGACATATTTCTGCGTTGGCTATCATCAGACCAAATACTATCAAAAGTTAATCTCCATCCTGCCAGTTGAACTTGAATATTAACCAGTTCTTCAGCATATTCAGGTTCAATTTCTGCTGCCGTCCATTCAATAAAACACATAGTTTCATCTGCAACACTTTTGACCGCTTCAGGGTAAGCAGTGTCACAAAATGTTCTCAGCCTAGCTAAATTAGAAGCTATATGCCCTAAGCGATGTGATGTATTTTCGCCTTGAAACCGTGCTTGTTTTTCATCTAAATTCTGGTTCATATCCACCAATTAACTCCTGAGTTATTTTTTTAACACGTTCTCGAATAGCTGGGTCTTGAATTACCATTGAGCGATTATTTTGGCTTGGACGTATGTTGATAATCGATTCATAGGCGATTGATCGGTTAAAGGGAGTCCAATCCGCACCCCAGATATCTCGCTGTTTACTACCGTCTTCGAGCAATGCTGCTTCACAGAAAGCGTGTTTCTCTCCTCCTCCAGCTAAAATCCCTCTTTCTATATCTATTGCCACTTTAATGTAAACTCGCAAAGTTTGCAGCATTAACTCCACTTGTTCGAGAGTTGCTCTTTCCCTAATAATCAGTACCAAAATCTCACCCCTACCTGTATAAATGCACAAGTCAAAATTCTACTTTGTAGAATCCCTTGAATACCAAAATTAATCACTTGCAGCATTATGGTCTAATTTCCAACTCCAGAAGACTCAACACTTTTTCTTCCAACACCGTCAAATAAGCCCGATTCAGCTTCCCCAACGACTCCAGAAACCTCTGCACCGACTCCTCCAGCCCACTCGAATACACCCGATTAATGCGATCGCATATCTCCCGCATCTGCTCACACTCGGCAGGTAATTGTAAGATTTGAGGTGCTGCAATCCAACCGTATATTCCCCATCCCAGGTTTTGACAGTACAACTGAATTCGCCCACATGGTTTACGATGCCCCAGCAGCCACCTTTACCTCTCAATTCGGAGTTGTCTTTAGCTAGTATTTGACACACTTCTCCTAGCTGGTAGGTGTTGGGTACTTGGGTGCGTTCCATTATTTGCTGCACTACGTTTTTAACGATTCTAGCTGGTGGCACTTTACCCCCTGACTGCTCCACTGCTTTTACCCACACTTCCTGCTGTTGGTGGGGTTCAAGCTTTGTCATTGGTCTGACTTGACGTTCGTTAGTTGGCAAAATGTGATCCATTGGATCACATTTTTCCATCAAATTATCGAAAACAACCGCCGCATCCATTAAAAGATAAGATTGCCGACGACTATGCCCAAAGCGATCGCGGCAATATTCTTCAAAGGTTTTATGCGTGGAGCGATAAACCCGCATTTCTCACAAGCTTGAGGGAAGGGGCAGAGGAGCAGAGGGGCAGAGGGGCAGAGGGGAAAGAACTTGGTATTTGAACTCTCCTCTGCTCCTCTGCTCCCCTGCACAAGCACAGGCTTTGAGAGATGTGGTGAGAAATCCGGGTAAACTTTTACGAGTCTCCCTCATGGTTCACAACTGAACTACTGCGTCATGTTCCGTTATCTGGTGTGATTGGTGAGCCATGTGTCGGACATGGGGCGATCGCATCTTTGTTGAATGTGTGGCCCTACACCAAGCAAATGTGGACGAACGATATTGATCCACATAAACCAGCTGATTACCAAATGGATGCAACGCTATCCGATTCATGGGCTAAGTTTCCAGAGTGCGATTGGATCTGCACTAATCCACCATACGCGGAATTTGCTGCGCCAATCATAAAAAATGCCTACCAGAAAGCACGTATCGGTGTAGCTGCATTCCTTCTAACCACCTTTCTCGAACCCTGTGATGATCGGGCGGATTTCTTGCAACAACACCCCCCGTCACTTGTTCTAATCATGCCGCGCTTCTGTTTTCGCAAGGATAAGCGGGGTAGTCGTTGGGCTACCGATAACGTTACCATCTCGTGCTTTGTATGGGACAAACGCGCAACAGGGCAACAAATTATTATTCGTCCCAAATCAGAAATTATTGGGTTTTACAAAAATCCAGAACAGGCTATTTCACAAGAACGGGCTATTGAAATCGTTCGAGCAATCGCCAAAGGAGAATTATGAAACAGATGTCACTTTTTGATGAACCTACCATAGTTTTACCAGTCAACTATTATCCAGAGTTTCTCACTCTTACTGAAGCTGACGCACTCTACCAACATTGTCAACAACTGCAATGGCAACATAATCAAATACGTATGCTGGGTAAAACAATTCCTGTACCTCGGCTAGAGTGCATTTATGGCGATGAAGGCTGTGATTACCTCTACTCCAAGAGTGTACTACTTAAACCACTGCCTTGGACTTTATCGCTAGCCCAACTGCGAGATAGGATTACTGCTGCTACTGGCTACAGCTTCCGCATTGTCATCGGCAATCAGTATAAAAGTGGACAGCATTCTATCGGCTGGCACAACGACAATGAATCTTCGATGGGGCTAAACCCTGCAATCGCATCCATCAGCCTGGGTTCGGTTCGTAAATTCCAAATTAAGCCCATCGGGGGCAAACCTACTGACTTTTGGTTGGAGCATGGGAGTCTGCTGGTGATGCTTCCAGGTTGTCAGAGTACTCATCTGCATCAAGTTCCGAAGACCAATAAGGTCGTTAGCACACGGATTAATCTAACTTTTCGACCGCATGTTGGGGGTAAGAGATGAGCCAATTCATAAATTGTATGAACAATACCAGTATCAACGCTTAATTGGCGAATAGTTTTCTTTTTCTGATGCTGATGTTGAATAACTAAGTTTAGGCATGAAATGGAGGTAAAACGTATGAATACAACTTGTGAACGCAAAGACTTTTTACCCGTTGTTCCATCTTACTTTGATGAGTACGGGCTGGAGCCAATGGAATATCGCTTATATTCTCACATCGTCAGACGTGCTGGTAAAAACAGCTGTTTTGAATCTATCCCTAACATGGCTCGAAGCTGCTTGATGAATGAAAAAACTGTCCGAAAATCATTGCGGGTTTTAGTTGCTGCCAGATTAATAAAAGTTGTACAAGAACGCAAAGGTAGAACATCCATTTACGAACTTACTCAACCAAGTGAGTGGCTTGACTCGCAATCTTTACCAGCGATTAGGCAAGAATTCACGACAAATAGTGTTAATCAAAACTTGTCACAGAATGGTAACACCCCTGGCAATAATGGCAGTGGTAAGCTAAAACACATCTAACTTGCATATTCAAATTTGCTCAATATCTTGTGGGGTAGGCAACATGAGCGCCCTGATTATGCAATTTAAATGCCGATTAGCTTACCAAATCAGGAGGGGGTAGTAGTACCAAATCTGGTAGGGGTGTGGTTCCTGATTTGGTAGGGGTAGTGGTACCAAATCTGGTAGGAGTAGTGGTACCTGATTTGGTAGACGAAGTATATCCCAATAAGGTAATCCCATCTAAGGAATTTACACTTAATGCAGCACCCCCAACTCAAAACGCATTTCCCACCCAAGAATCGTGTGTGTGTGAAACTGAACAACTAAACCTTGAAAAACCAACTCCAGAAAAACCAAGCTTAGAAAAATCAACCCCACAATTAGCCGCTTCCTTGTCAAAAAATTCCGAGTCTTTACAACAAACCGATAACCCCTCTTGTAGGTCAATTATTCCGGCGGGGTCGTTCGAGAAAATCGAACAATCGAAGAAAAAACAGATGATTGATGACCCGTACAAATCCGCCCAGAACGTGAAAGACCTGATTGATGCGTGGATCACAGACCCGACTGCTTTTGCTGATGATTTTGTACCGAATGGCACTAAGAAAAGCCGAAACACGGTTAAGCAGTTTGCAACTGCTTTCGTAATTCGTGCCGAGGTTTCGTCATTAAGGGGTATGCTTTCGGGCGACGTTTACGAACTCGTGGTTCACTACGACCTGGGCGTTCTGGAACGGCCTTGTGAG
>NZ_NOLK01000096.1:0-30122 GCF_002245985.1 Nostoc sp. 'Peltigera membranacea cyanobiont' 232 | reverse complement strand
CCCCTGCCTCTTTTCCCCCACTCCCTATTTAATAAAACTTCAAATCGGTTTATTATCCTTTAAAATATTTTGCAGAAATTTAGGTAACATATATGGCTGATATTGTTGATATTGCAGTTACGGCTGAGTCTTTCAAAACACTAGTAGCGGCTGTAAAAGCTGCTGGTTTAGTAGAAACATTGAAAAGCCCTGGCCCCTTCACTGTCTTTGCGCCAAATGACGATGCTTTTGCCAAATTACCACCCGGAACTATCCAAACTCTGTTGCAGAATATTCCCCAGCTAACGCGGATTTTAAAGTATCATGTCGTTCCAGGAAAGCTGCTAAAGGCTGATTTGGCAGAACTCGGTACGGTTAATTCTGTGGAAGGTTCACCTATTAAAATTCATTCTTCAGATAGTTTTGAAGTTAAAAATGCCACAGTTTTAGCAGCAGATATCGAAGCTGATAATGGTGTAGTACACGTTATCGATACTGTGATTTTACCGGGTTAATTCAGCTAGGGTGGGCGTTTTCCACCCTATTTATCCAAAATCTTTATAATTAACTAACTATTGAGTAGTATCAAAACGCGACTCAATATTTTAATTTATGTTATGTTTGCAATGTGAGTACTCACTCATCTGTTAATATAAATTTAGTTATTTTAAAATAAATTAAGTTCCTAAAAAGCTAACATCTATCCCGAAAAATTAATGTTCGATTTTAACACCTTGGTAGAGTTCTCTTGTGGCAACTGCATAGGTATTTGTGCGTTTCTCGTACCAGCGAACTTACTTGTCACAATTTTAACACTGGGCCTAGTAGCCTTACGTCGCCCATCATATCAAGTATGGCAATCTGCTGGAATTGCCAGCTTTTTCGCTTCTGTAATGATCCTGCACGTATATACTTGGTTCATAGTTGGCGTGGTGATGGCTCCTACTTATATCTTGCTGTGGCTAGCAATAACGTGTTTGGTGACTAATTTGGGAGCAATTCTTTATCAAAGACGTTACAGTAACAGCCCTAACCTTTCCAACAACGTCTGAAATCTAGATTTTTCCATTCATGCTCAAGGATGGCATATAGCCAAGAGTCTCGCAATTCTCCCTTAAAATGGTGTTCTTGCAAATATCCTTCCTGCTGCATTCCAATTTTTTGCATAACTTGTGCTGAAGCAATGTTTTCTGAGTGAAAAGTCGCAAAGATGCGATGTAAGCCTAACTCCTGAAAACCAAAGGATAGAATTGCTTTTACAGCTTCTGTTGCATATCCGTTTCCCCAAAATTGCTTAGTAAAACAGTATCCAATAGAGCCTGTTTTATTATCAATATCCTTAACGGATATACGACAGATACCAATTAATTGATTTTGGGCTTTCACAGTCACTGCTAAGGCAAAATACCGACGGGGTTCTTCTCCTTGTAATGCAATCTCTCTTTGCAAAAATTTTTTGGTATCTTCTTCACAATTTGGGCCAAAAGTCAAATAACGCACAACTTCACGATCGCTAGCGTATTGATGAACTGCTGGCCAATCTGATTCTACAAAGTCTAGCAATATGAGACGTTCGGTTTCTAGCGGTAGATTCATTTGGGAAATTCTGCACGTAACTGATTGACAACCCGATCTAGCCCCACAGAATGGGCGGCTTTGAATAATAAACGATCGCCTGTTTGCACAAATGTCTTTAACCTAGCCACCAAATCGGTATGAGTTGCAAAGCACTCCGATGGGATACCTTCGGCACTTTGAGCGATCGCTTCGGCATCTTCTCCATCTACCAAAACCAACAAACCGTCTAAATTCAACTTTCGTACTGTTTCTCCCACTCGCTGGTGCAACTGCTGCGATCGCTCTCCCAATTCTTTCATTGCACCCAATACGGCAATCCTCCGCTTTCCGGGTGTGTCTGCCAATAATTGCAACGCTGCCATCATAGCTTCTGGTGCAGCATTATAAGTTTCATCTAAGATTACCACATCATTAGCTAAGTTAAATCGCTGCGATCTTCCTGTGGGCATATCTACCTCCACACCCGCTTTAAGTCCTGACCAATCAATCCCTAAAACCTTTGCCACCGCTAAAGCTGCTAAGAAATTAGTCGCATTATGACGACCGGGTAGCGGTAAGGGTAGTTGGATTCCTGCAACTTCCACCCTTTCGTTATCAATTAACTGTCCTTGAATATCCCCACCAGAAAAACCATAAGTTAAAACTTCTCCGTGCCAAACTTTTGCCGCCGTGGCTATTAATAGGGGATTATCGTGGTTGAGAATTGCCACACTATCAGCAGCCATTTCGGCTAACAACTCACATTTTGCCTCAGCGATCGCTTCTTCAGAACCCAGTAATTCAATATGTGCTGTCCCCACATTGGTAATTACTCCAATTGTTGGACGCGCTATTTGTGTCAGTTCGGCAATTTGTCCCCTACCCCGCATCGCCATTTCAATCACAGCGTAGTCATTTTCTGCACCAAGTTCTAGGAGAGTTTTTGGGACACCAATTTCGTTGTTGTAATTTCCATAAGTTTTGTGAACTCGTCCCTTTGTTCCTAAAACTGCGGCGATCAATTCTTTGGTTGTAGTTTTACCCACGGAACCTGTTACACCAATTACAGGAATATTAAAGCGATCGCGCCACCATCTAGCAATTTGCTGATATGCCTTGAGGGTGTCTTTTACCTGTAATACCGGTAAACCGGGATTTTCGTATTCAAAATCTACAATTGCAGCGATTGCACCCTTTGCGATCGCAA
This sequence comes from Nostoc sp. 'Peltigera membranacea cyanobiont' 232, assembly GCF_002245985.1. Classification (NCBI taxonomy): domain Bacteria; kingdom Bacillati; phylum Cyanobacteriota; class Cyanophyceae; order Nostocales; family Nostocaceae; genus Nostoc; species Nostoc sp. 'Peltigera membranacea cyanobiont' 232. The sequence continues at coordinate 27,379 of NZ_NOLK01000096.1, read as the reverse complement.
TTGGCACAAATTCATGTCCATCAAATTTATCGCCCCGCAAAGCCAGAAATACTTCACCTGGCTTTAGGGCACGGCTATCTGTTTGTATACCGCTACTTACTTGTATTAAAGCAGTTTCAGATAAGTTTATTGGACTGGCCAAAAGAACTTCAAGCAGTTGGGTTAGGGTGGCAGAACAATGCATAAGTAATTTACAATTTAAAGTTCAAAATTAGAAAATCGAATTATGACACAATAGTGCATTGAACAACAAGATTTCAGGATTTACGCACTTAAAACCTGAACCCTAGATCCTCATTTTTTTAGAGGTTGGGGGATATCTTGTGCGTAATTTCTAGATTTGTGACTCTCCAAAAAGGCGCGAATCTAAGCCTAGTCACAATAACACCAAAAAGAGTGCCAAAGAAGCCTAACTTCTTTGGCACGCTTTCTTTATAAGCTATTTATATAGTTTAATTAAGCATATATTTTATTGCCCTATCCCCGGTTTTTAATTAAGATTACTTGCATAATTTGCATTGCTCTTTCACTAGAAATGCCTAATGCTTGATATAGATCGTTTAAGAAGTTTTTTTCTTCTTCTACCACAATCCCTTCAGCTAAGACGAAATCAGTGGCTACTGCAAAGGCTGCTTCCCGCAAGTCTTGAGATAGAGAATCTTTTGCTGCATTGAATAAAGCATTAAAACCATCCCCTTGGATAATGCCCAAAATTTTGTCAAACAGCTTATCCATCATTTCATGGGGATAACTTTTAAAAAGTTTCATCCGAGACAACACAAAAGTGATAAAATTTGCTTGCTCGACAGAAAGATAACCATCTGACGCTGTTGCCACCAAAACAATAACAGCAAAAGCTTCCGCAGGACTGAGTGCTGCTTGGGCTTCGCTTTCTGTGCCCAAAACAGCGTCGAATAGACTCATTATATTAACTCCTTGGTTAGAGTCCCAATAGCGTTACCGTCTTACCTATATGTTTGGTAGATTTACAGGTAAGACTGCAACGCTGTGAGACTTTCATGCTTTAGTATTCCCAAGATTTCTCCACGGCGAACACTTGCACCCAATGGTTTTGGTAAGAAGTACACTGCTATGTGTAAACTTAGCGTTCTTCTGTCTTTTCTATTGTTTCAATTACCGCCAAACCTATACCAGAAGCTGCTATTAACAGTACCACTGATATTAAATAGGAGTTTGTCAGCATCCGCAGGGCTTCATCGAAGAAAATATAGGTGGTCATTGCTTCACCTTTTGAACTTTGTGCTGCTAGTACTTTTTATTTCTCCACACCCCGATGGGTGAATTTCGCTGAGAAACTGCTAGCAATTGCATCTTAACAAAACTTTAGCTCTTTCAGAACATCCTTCAAAATTTTTATTTCAGAAGATTTGATGAACTTGAGAAAGAATGGCATTAGGCATTATTATTCTGCTCCTCTGCTCCTCTGCTCCTCTGCTCCTCTGCTCCTCTGCTCCTCTGCTCCTCTGCTCCTCTGCTCCTCTGCTCCTCTGCTCTTCCCTAGTCCCCATTTCAAGAAACCAAGGAAAGCTTAAACTAAACAGCGTTCAATTGTCGCTACAACTGATTGCGAAAGAGTCTCAAAGTCGTAACCACCTTCTAAGCCAAAGAGAATTTTACGAGTTATGCCTAGACAATAATCAGTAAATAAAGCGTAATCTTCTGGCTGCAAATTGATATTTGCCAAAGGATCTGCGGCATTGCCATCATAACCAGCGCTCACAATCAGTAAATCCGCCTGAAAGTTAGCTAAAAATGGTACAGCCTGTTTTTCAAAAAGTGGCTGATATTCTGCAATATCGCTACCAGGGCGGACTGGTAAATTTAATACATTATTATGAAAGCCGCGTTCTGTCGCTCTCCCAGTACCGGGATAGCAGGGATATTGATGTAAGGAACAGTAGGCGATGCGTGCTTCACTTTCGACGATCGCTTGCGTACCATTACCGTGATGCACATCCCAATCAAGGATAGCGACACGGTTAATTCCGGGTTGTTCGAGGGCAAATAATGCGGCGATCGCAGCATTAGAAAACAGGCAAAAGCCCATCCCCGCATCACTTTCTGCATGGTGTCCTGGGGGACGTGCTAGTACAAAAGCGGGATTAGCTGACTCTAACACGGCCTCAACACCATCCAACCATGCACTAACTGCCAACAAAGCCACATCATAACTACGAGGAGAAACTGGTGTATCTCCATCCAAAGGGCCGCCACCACTAGAAGCGATTTGCCAAAGTTTTTTGATATAGGCTGGGCTATGGGCCTTAACCAAGGAAGACATTAATGATGGCTGTTCTGATGTTGGTGTGGGCGATCGCCAGTCAATTTTATCTGCGAATGTAGCAGCTTTTAGGGCAGTTGCGATCGCACTTAAACGTTCTGGTTTTTCGGGATGGTATTTTCCAGTCTTGTGATCTAAAAATTCGTCGGAATAGATGACTGGCAGCATAGGACGAAAAAGCTTGGCAGCAAGACAATGAATGTTATTGTATCGTCACTGGCACAAAGAGTTTTCCCTTCTACTAGAACACCAGGTCGAAAAAGTTTAAGTTTCGTAAAGATGGATTGAACTGAATAAACATGATGCTAGATTAAGACCAAGGTACAAATCGGTTAAAAGTTACTAAAAACTTTCATATTAGAGCCTGTGCCTTCTGCTCTAGTAACACTGCGATCGCTCTTTTTGTTGTGGCATCCATTCAATGAATTTTGCCTTTAGTTCAATGAGTTGTTTTGGAGGTTTGAAGACGCACAGCCAGAAAATGCCTGCCTAGTTAGAATGTTGGGATGTGCAATTCTGAGTAGAGCGATCGCGAATACTATCCACCTTAGTTGAGTTACTTACTTCTGAATTCTCCAATCTTCAATAAACCGCCTCAAGCTGCTGATATTTATCCATCGTAGCTTCTGGCGGTTTCTGCTTTGAGTGTCATTTGTAATTTGTAATTTGTCATTAGTCTTTTATTTAGACCAATAACCAATAACCAATGACTAATGACTAACTAAGGTAATTACAGTCACTTCTGGCGGACAAAATAAACGTCCTGGTTTATAAGTTCCTAAACCCCTATTGACATATAGTTGATTTTTTTGCACCTTGTGAAACCCTTGCGCCCACTCCCAATATCGCACGACTTTCGAGCAGTCTCCTAGAAAAAATGTTACCCAACGCCGTAATTTTTTGGGAATTTGTTTGAGTAGCTTTTTATAATAAAATACTACAGGGCCAATGCCAGGAATGACGATATGACCGCCGTGGGTATGACCGGATAATTGCAAATCTACGCGCCATTGTTGTAGTATCTTCGCTGTATCTGGGTTATGGGATAAAACGATGCGGGGTGTAACAGAATCTAGTTGATTCATCACTAGTGCAGGGTAAAATTCCCGCGACCAATAATCAGCTAGTCCTACCAATGGTAATTCTTTTCCGAATGGATAGGCGATTTCATTCCAAAGTACATGCACCCCAATGCTAGTTAACGCCTGTGTAACTTCTGCTTTTGAATGGCTGTAATAGATATCGTGATTACCCAGCACAGCATAGATCCCACAGCGACTTTGCAGATGTTTGAGTCGATGCACCAATTGATGAATCGGTGTCGGATCGTCAGTTACATAGTCACCAGTTAACAGAATTAAATCCGGTTCAGCTTCGTTAGTAAGTGCGATCGCTTTTTCTAACATGTCTTCCGATAGCCGCAAACCATCGTAGTGAAAATCTGACAACTGCACTAGTGTTGTACCTTGTAAAGATGCTGGAAGTTCCGCAATCTTAACCGTGATTTTATCTACTCTTAAATGTCCCGTAAATAACCAATGCATAAGCCAACCGATACTCCTCATACCAGCGCTTACAGCTTACCAAAAATAAAAATGTAACTTGAGAAACTGCAATAATTTATGTCATATACTCCAAAAAGAATTAACTAATTAGCTTAAATCTAAAGATAGTCTAAGAAGACTTTGCCTTAGTTTGCAGGCATTCATTAGCCAAAATACCTGCTGCTATTCCGTTTTTTAATTTTGAAGTTTGAATTACTTACTCACCTTGTAGCGTGATGATAGTAACTTCTGGGCGACAAAATAAGCGTCCTGGGAGATAAGTTCCCAAACCACGATTGACATACATCTGATTTTTTCCGATGCGATGGAAACCCTGTGCCCATTCCCAATGCTTGACTACAGAAACATTTACTTCTAGGAATGGCACTCGACGGCGCACTGCTAAGGGGATGTTTTTTGTAATCTTGCTGTAAGCCAACGCCGCCGGGCCAAATCCGGGAATCACGATTTGACCACCGTGAGTATGACCAGATAATTGTAAATCAACTCGCCATGCTTGCAGTATCTCCGCAGTATCTGGGTTGTGGGATAAAACGATGCAGGGTGTGTCGGGGTTTAGTTGATTCATGACCGGTGCGGGGTAGAATTCCCGTGACCAGCTATCAGCCAGTCCAACAATTGGCAATTCTTTTCCTAGTGGATAGGCAATTTCGTTCCAAAGGACGTGAATTCCAATGCTAGTAAGGGCATCTGTAACTTCTGATTTGGCATTTTTGTAATGTATATCATGATTGCCAAGAGCCGCATAGATACCACTGCGACTTTGCAGATGTTTGAGTCGAAGTATCAGTTGGTGAATCGGTGTCGGATCGTCAGTTACGTAGTCACCAGTTAATAAAATTAAATCTGGTTTAGCTTCGTTAGTAACTGCGATCGCTTTTTCTAGCATATCTTCCGACAGCCGCAAACCATCGTAGTGGAAATCTGACAACTGCACCAGCTTCTTACCTTGTAACGATGCAGGCAACCCTGCAATGTTAACCGTCAATTCTTCAGTACTCAACGGCCCGGATAATAACCAGTGCATAAGACGTTCAATAAACTCTAATCATAGCGCTTACAGCTTAACCAAACATCGTTGCTTTGTGTGTATCGAGCAGTGCAACTTATTGAAAATTTTATTAAATCTATAGACTTTAGCGTATTTATACTTATTTAAATTAGACCTAACTTTGCTGTTATTTCACATCAGAGTATGGTGCATTTCTCTGAAAAACGGGGAGAGAGCGATTGATGTAACGTATATAAATCAACTATACGGTCAGGGTTTATTTCACTGGAGTATACTCTACTACATACGATTGCATCGAACCAAAACACTTAAAACTGTTTATGTCATCATTAGAGCCACAATTCATCCAGGATTTTACCCACTTTGAGCAGCACGTAGCAAAACTGATCCATAAAGCAGATTGGACTGTTGAAACTGCAAAGACCAATCAACCTGGCTACGATCTAGTAGTCAAAAAAGGAAACCTAGTAGGTGTTGTTCAGGTTAAATGGCTAAAAGGTAATGTAACAGCGCCACAGCTTTTAAAATTTGCTGACTTTTTAGATTCTGACGAAGGCAAAAAATTTAATTTTGGTTGGTTCGTAACCACAAAAGGATTTGGCGGCCCAGCATTGGCATTAATTAGAACCTGGGGTAAAGATACTAAAGTTCGCTGTGGGATTGCCCATGAAAACCCAGAAAATCCTGCAAGTCGATTAGCTTTTGATCTGGTTGGTGGAAGATGCTACCCACGTGAAGATTTTATCAACTTAGCAGATTATATTGAAAGAGAAGCTGGTATAGGAATTTTTAGAGCTAATTAAGACTTTTAATAAAATTTTACACTGAGCGATCGCACACCATTAAAACCCTAAAAATTTTTATTTATCAATAACCAAAAAAATAGCACCACCTTTATACCAGGCTGGCGCTATTTTTTCGATTCAATTCACGATAGTTAAATGAATTTCCTAAATTTCCTTCAGGCATTATCCGCGATTTTGCTTTTATACAGCACTGCGGTTGGTTATTAAATTCCACAGGAAAACTGCAACAATTGCACCAAGAACTGCTACTGCAATACCAGGAATACTGAGGGTCGGAGCTGCTAGACTTAATGTTCCTGTACTAAAAAAGACTCCTAAGCTACCGCCAACAAAAGCACCGATTATTCCTAATAAGATAGTTCCCAGGATTCCGCCGCCTTGATGACCGGGGTAGATAGCCTTAGCGATCGCACCAGCAATTAGACCTAAAACAATCCAAGCAAGAATATTCATTGTTATTAATTCGGTAAACGTTTTTCACTCACGAGTACATATTATCAATCTTAATCTTTTGATTCCATCTACCATCAGAATTAATCATGAATATCCATGAGGAATAGCTTAATCACAACTAGGTTTATTGATATTTGCCTCCACTGAGATAAAAAAACTCCTAGTAGGTCTTGAACTAGGAGCTTATTAAACTATTGCTTGGTAATTGCAGTATATGCCTTTTTACTTACCTCTCTCCTCTACTAGAAGAATTAAGCTAAATTTTCAGAGACTGTCTCTAAAGTAATGTAATGTTGCAAAATCAGGCGACTAATCCTTAATTTCCACTTAAAATGCCCAATCAAATTTGGTTATCACAGTTGCAAAGACATAGAGCGATCGCAGTCATCCGCGCCCCTAAAATCGAAGTGGGACAAAAAATAGCAATGGCTGTAGCATCTGGGGGAATGCAGCTTATTGAGATTACCTGGAATAGCGATCGCGCTGGAGAATTAATCAGTCAACTACGCTCAGAATTACCAACCTGTACTATTGGTACTGGTACGTTATTCAATGTCCAGCAGCTACAAGAAGCGATCGCATCTGGGTGTCAATTCCTCTTCACCCCCCATGTCGATCCCGTAATGATTCAAGCAGCGCAAGAAAAAAATGTGCCTATCGTACCAGGAGCGCTGACTCCTACAGAAATTGTCACCGCCTGGAGTCAGGGCGCTAGTTGTGTAAAAGTGTTTCCCGTACAAGCAGTGGGAGGGGCTGATTATATCAAAAGTTTGCAAGGGCCACTAGGTCAGATTCCCTTAATTCCTACTGGCGGTGTCACTTTGGAAAATGCCAAAGAATTTTTGCAAGCAGGAGCGATCGCTGTCGGTTTGAGCGGTGATTTATTTACCAAAAAGCTTGTCACAGAGGGAAATTGGGAAGCGATCGCATCTAGGGCAAAAAAACTCATGCAACAGTTAGGTTAAATTAGAATCAAATCATCAAAAATTAACGTCTATTAAAGTAATGGATAAGGAAATAAAAGTGAAACCTGATAAGTTTCTCAATACCTGATGATTTGAGTGTGAGTGTATCTAAAATGAAAAGACTTATTTATTCTGACTGGGTGCGTCGCTTAAAAATACTCCTTACTGGTACAGCACTTTCTTTAAGTGTTTTTACTACTACTGGAACAAGTGAAGTTTGGGCAAATTCCAAAGATCAAATGATTGCACAAACAATCCAGACATTACAACAATCAGATCAGCGTTGGATTCAAATTGATCTTTCAAAGCAACGCTTAATAGCTTGGGAAGGTGACAGAGTGGTTTATGGAAGTGCAATTTCCTCTGGCAAAAAAGCTACTCCCACTCTTGTTGGTACTTTTAAAATTCAATCTAAGTTCAAAACTACGCGGATGCGCGGAGAAGACTACAACGTTGACAACGTTCCTTATGTGATGTTTTACCAAGGTAACTACGGTATTCACGGTGCTTACTGGCATAAAAGATTTGGCACTCCAGTCAGCCACGGCTGTGTGAATCTCTCACCTAAACATGCAAAATGGCTATTCGAGTGGGCATCCATAGGAACACCAGTAGTCATCCAGAAATAGTAGCTGGAGCAACCATAAGGCAATTTAGATAAAATCATTAATAACAATAAATCAAGACAATTGAGTGATTCCCAGCAATATTTTATGCTGGGAATCTTCGGAGTCGGAATTAATGGATTTGAAATAAAATATATAAGAGGGTATTCATCCCAAGTTTGGATTTTAGATTTGGGATTGAGGATGAAAAGTCTTTTCCTAATTTGATATTATCCGCTTTCCCCCAAATAAATAAGCGTAAATCCTGACAATTCCTGTGTGAAACTACAAATGCAAATATTAATTTGGGAAAAATTTGCATTGACGCATTTAGATTACAGATTTTTTTGTAAAGGTTGTTCTTAGTCATTAAAGAATTACTAAGAACCAATGACTAATTAGATGCGGATTAGTTTAGGACTTGTTTTGAAAAGTATTAGCGGATGAATTGCGTAAATCCTTCACTTCATGATTTTTGCGTACTTTAGAAGGTCAGGCATAATGCAATTCTGGATTCGCAGTGGTGGGATTCGTTCTTCAAAAACTTTTTGTACAAGCGTGGCGTTGGTGGTAGTGACTTTATTTTCGTGGTCAGCACCGTTAGCAGGCGATCGCCACTCTACTACAGCTATAGCTGCGTCAGTCGATGAAAATGGCATCACTGAATTTAATCTCAGGCAAACATCCCAACCTCGCTGGATTGAAATTGACCTGTCAGAGCAACGGTTACGTGCATGGGAAGGTAAAAAACTTGTTTATTCATACCGCATTTCTGGAGGGAAGCGATCGACTCCCACACCCATAGGTAGATTTCGGATTAATTCTAAGTATCGCACTCATCGAATGCGAGGCAAGGGCTACAATATTCCTGACGTTCCTTACACAATGTATTTTTACGAAGGCTATGCCATCCACGGTGCTTACTGGCATAATCGTTTTGGCACTCCAGTCAGCCACGGTTGCGTGAATTTACCTGTTAAGCAAGCACGCAATGTTTACAACTGGGCTAGCTATGGAACCTTAGTAGTGGTGCATAAATAATTCGTAATTCGTAATTCGTAATTCGTAATTCGTAATTAAGGTAATGATGAATTAATCACTGCTCAATTCTTTCGTTCATCTATGGATAGGTGCTTTAACTCTGTGAATGCACCTGTCCGTAGATACTGCTAGACTAAAAACACATCTTCGAGGGATTCAGGAGTCATGAGCTACTCAACTACTTACCCTGGAAGAGTTTCTGAAGCTTCCAGAAACAAAGCCTGCGAGTGAATATGTTAAAATTATAGACATGATTTATATCTATAATAGACATGATTATGAATAAAAGAGGTAGGGGAATGAACTGGAGAATTGCTGAAGCGAAACAGAGGTTCTCTGAACTGATTCATGCTGTCACAAAAGAACCGCAACTCATTTACAACCGAAATCAACTGGTAGCTGTTGTTGTTGAAGCTGAGATATTTGAAGAATTTTTGACGTGGCGCACGCAGCGCGAAAAGATTTCTCTAGGTGATATTTTTAAAGAACTACGTCAGATAGCTAGCGAAGAAGATTATATCCTCGAAGTACCCTCCCGCCAAGACCGTCCCACCCCTTTTGCTGATGCGATCGATGACTTTTCTCTGTGACACTAACATTATCAGCGAATTAGTAAGACTCCAACCTAACTCTGGTGTACTGAAATGGGCAGAAAGAGTTTCCTCAATAATTCTGAGTGCAATCACCGTTGAAGAAATATTTTACGGATTGACATTTAAGCCCAACCCTAGAATTCAAATATGGTTCGAGAGCTTTTTGGAAAATAACTGTCAAGTATTGCCAATCACCATTGAAATTGCCAAGCGCTCCGGCGAATTGCGAGGTCAACTAAGATTAAGTGGGAAAACACACACCCAAGCAGATATGATGATTGCTGCTACTGCTCAAATTCATCAATTGACCTTAGTAACGCGCAATATCCGGGATTTTGACGGTTGCGGTATCCCACTTTTAAATCCTTTTATTTAAACGCGCAGTGGTTTAACTTAACTGTGCCACGAGTTGATTTTCCAAAAGCGTGTCATTGGTTAACAAGTCTTCAACGGTGATTCGTAAAAAGCGTTGCTCATCAACTTGAAAGAGAATTTTGATGCGATCGCTTCCAGGATATCCGGGTGGTGTCAGTTGGGCAATTGTCCTCGCGCCTTCTTGATCGTTTAGAGGTTTAACGCTGGTTTCGTTACCATCTAGACGGCGGGTAATCAAGCGATCGCCATCAAAATAAACTTCAGTACTACCCGTATCTGCTCCCAATTCTCCCATAATCAATTCAATGCTAGGCTGATTTTCTAAAGAAGCGCCTAAAACTAATTCCACTGGCTGACTCATCGGGTATGCAAGTCCTGCTTTAATTAAAGAATGCCATTTGTGACGCTGATTGCGGCGATCCCAGTAGCGGATACCATAACTATGGTATAGAAAGTCTTTGATTTGCACACCTTGAGCTAACTGTAATGCACCTTGAGCGATCGCTTCAAAGGGGCGTTCGCAACGGATTTTTTCTGGCTCAAAATACTGTTTGATCCATGTCTGCACTGCGGGTAATTGCACTGTCCCACCAACCAACAAAACTGCATTAATATCAGGAAGTTCAATTCCCTGGCGTTTTGCTTGCTGCAACAGTGTCGTCATCGACTCATCCAATAACTCAAAAAATGCGTGTTCTTTGAGGATATTTTCAAAAGTGTCGCGGTTTAATTCCAATTCATAGCTTTCAAATGTCTCATCATCAAAATAAACTTCACTAGCTTGGTTTTGGGTTGATAGCTGAATTTTCACCCGTTCTGCCAAGCGTGTTGTCAAGGGACTTACCGCCAGTTCTTGAGTTTTGGCAAAGTAATCTACCAACCAATTATCAATATCAGTACCGCCCAGATTTTGCCCAGCTTTCGCCAGGACACGGGCAGTTTTAACTTTTTGTTTTGAATCTTCAGCCAAAGACTTATTACCCCACTTGAGAAGAAATCCCAAGGGCTTTGTGGTTGCTTGCACGCTTTGATCCAACCGGACAAGAGACAAATCTAAAGTACCACCGCCGAAGTCAATCACCAAGAGAATTTCTCGATCTGCCAAGCCATAACCCAAGGCAGCGGCTGTGGGTTCATCCAGCATCCGCACCTGTTCGACGGGGAGGGCTTGACAAACTTTCCCTAACCAGTGACGATAGGTTTCAAAACTGTCTACAGGCACAGTTAACACGAGAGAATCTAACCCACCTTGCAAGGGTGCTAGTTCTGCAATTACTTTGGTGAGGAACCATTCCCCTACTTGTTCAAAGGTGACAATTTGCCCATCTAGTTCAGGTAAATAACCTTGGATATCTGCACCAATACCCCGCTTGAAACTGCGGAAAAATCTAGTTTCCCCCTTGAGGTCAAGACCGCGATCGCGTACTTGTTGCCCGACTAAGACTTGATTCTGGCTTGCGTCTTCAACATAAACCAAGCTGGGAATCAGTGGCGGATTGAGACTTTGTTTAATTGATAAGCCTGGTAGAGTCAGGGTTTCTGGCTGTTGGGTTACTGGGTTCCAACGAGCAATGACTGTGTTGCTAGTACCAAAATCGATTGCGATCGCCATATTTTATATTTATTATCTGGCACAAAGAGGCTAAAGCTGATTTATTTGTGATTATTGTCTATAACCCACCAACAATGCAAATGCGCCTAGACGCAATTCTTCTATGGAATCGGCTACTAACTAATACTTCCGTTATATTACAGCTAGTTTTTATCTGTTCTCTAATGTCAAAACTAGTTCAGTCTGGCTTTTTTTGAAATCCGTCTAGTTATTTCAATTTCTTGCTTGATTTTATTTGCTTCGTCTTGGACTTCCTCTGCTAATTCTTCAAGATTATTGGCTATTAAGAATACTTCTTGCACTAACTGTTTTGTCTGTGCTGATTTTTGCTCATATTTTTGAGAGGCTTCTGTAATTTCAGAAAAAATATCTTTGTATTCTTCAGGTGGATTTTCTAACCACTCTTTAAACTCGCCTTGTGGTTTTTGAAGAATAGCAAAAGTTTTTTCCCAAGAGGTTTTAAGACGCATGTCTAATATCTTAATTTCCTGATTTTTTGCCTTGAGTTGTTTGGTATTGTTTACTCTAGCTAATTTGTAGACTTTAGCTTTTAGTTCTTGAAGTTTCATGATTACTATCGAGCGTCTCAAATTTAAAGCATTTTATCAATTCAGTTATTTTAATTTCTGATTAAGTCTTTCATTCTCTTCACGAAGACGCTGACTCTCTTGAACTAGTGTAGTAATTTGCTGTTTCTGCTGTTCAATTAAAGCTCTTGCTTCATCTCTTTGCTGCTTATACCGTTTGGTATGGGCAACTCTTCCACCTAAACTCTTATTATTTTGAGCTAATTCCTGTCTTCGCTTCTCAACTTCATTGTATTTCTTTTTAAGCTGTTCCAGTTCTTTAACCAATTCCACCTGAGCTTTACTCTTTTCAGCTTCAGATCGGAAGGCTTCATTTTCCGCTTTTAACGAGGCAATTCGTGCTTCTAATCTCTTAATGTCTTTGTCTTTACCAAACAGTTTCTCTTGTAATACTTTGATCAAACCCAGGAGCTTGGATTTTTGTTGATCTTGTTCATTACAAGCTGCTTCAAGCTCATTAGCGCGATCGCGGAGACGACCAGCCCGATTCTGTAGAACTTTAGCTGTACATTCGTACTTTATAATAGCAATAACTCTGCTACGCTCTGGTTCATCCAGTTGTTGAACTTCAGGGCTACGCCAAAGATCGTTGTAGTTGGTACAATCATGGCGTAGATCCTGGGTTTGAACGTGTCCTGGAGATGCAATCAACTCAGAGTTTTTCAGCCGAACTCGGTCATGCCAGTAGTCAAACAATGCCTTGCTGTCGTCCATTAGTTTGCGATCGCTTGTAAAATATCTATTTATCCTTAAAGGTCGTTGGGTGTACCGCTTCATGGGCAATGCTCAGTTCATCTATCCTCAACATCTCGCTGAAAAACACCAGAAATTTGCTCGTGCATTAATAGATCGGTATTCTTCAAACCCCCATAAATCAGGATGATTGACCGCCCAACTTCAACAGAAATTCTTCCATGCCGAGTTTTTATAATACAACCCTCTTACGAATTCGCCATGATTGTCTTCCTCAGAAAGGGACTGATACCTCTAAATTAGTAAACTACCTACTACTAACCCGATACTACAGGCTAGCGGTAGGTAGTTTAAGCTCAATCTTCATGCCTTAACTGCCATGCTGCACCGCAAGCCGCCCCAGCCCCAGCTAACAATCCGGTACTCATTCCTTGGATAGTTTTTTGGATTGGATCTTGAATTAGACAGTCACTTGTAACTTTACTGTCTTCCAAGCAGAGATTACTTTCTGCCCAAGCAGCAGTACCTCCCAAAATTACACCAGTTATACTACAGGAAATAACTAGCAGCAAAAGGCGTTGAGTTTTTCTAACCATAGATAGATGTGTAAAAAATTGAAGATAGTAGTTGACTATCAATTACTTTACACATTCTTGCCAGTAAATGTCAGCTGGTTTCAAAACTAAAACAAGTAAAAATTAATTTTGCCTGTAATTAAGGATACAAATTTGCCTGAATAAACCCCATAGATTACGGCTTATGTGAGTTGAGGTAGTAAAAAAGAAGGGGAAACCGCAAGATAAAGGTAAGGACACCAAAGCTTGAGGTCTCCCAATGAATACGGTAGACGGTTCGACCCTGTTGACAACAATTTTTGTGCTAGTAGATGACTGGTATCAGCAAAAAGGCTATCGTTATGTACCGTTATTGCCAGGGTCATTACCAAGATTCACAGATAGTGAGATGTTAACGCTGTTGGTCGCAATGGATTTTTTTCCCATATCCAGAAGAACAGCAGTATTTAGGGTTCATCAGGGCAAACAAATGCGAGCCTGTTCCCGAAACTGTTAGACCAAAGCCAGTTCAATCGACGAGCCATTACTTTTGAACAGCATCCTGTGGCTTAATTCACATAAGGCGTAATTTTTAATTTTTAATTGGAGCGAAGCGACTTGACAGATGCTCTTTCTCTAAGAAACGTATCAAATGTCAACCTATCGGGTAGTGAAGTTTGTGCGCCTGGTTTTGTCGTCGCCAAAGCACCTGCTGCTGCACCCCAAACAACTGCCTGATGTAAAGAAAGTCCTGCAAAAAGTGCCGCAGTTAAGCCGCCATTAAAAGCATCGCCAGCAGCTACTGTGTCAACCGCATGAACTAGAAAGGCGGGGACAAAAAACTTTTCCTCAGCAGTTGCACAAAAAACACCTTTAGAACCCAGTTTAACGATCGCACATTTCACACCCCGTTGTAATAAAACTTCAGCAGCCTTTGCTGCTTGTTCCTCTCCATCCACAGGAAAACCTACTAACTGCGCGGCTTCAACTTCATTCGGTGTAATAATATCCACTAACGGGTAAAGTTCATCTGGGAAATCAGATCGTGCGGGTGCTGGATCGAGAATTACCCTGATTTTGGTTTTTCTTGCGGCTTTAGCGGCTGCAACCACGGCAGTAATCGGAATTTCTAATTGTAAAAGCAGTGCTGTAGCTTCTGGTAATAAGTTGGACAATCGTTCTACATCTTCTTGATTCACACACCCATTTGCACCAGGAATGACAATAATTTGATTTTCCCCAGCATGATTTACGGCGATGATGGCGACTCCAGAACTAACAGTCTTATCAACGAAAATATTGCCAATCTGCACACCAGATGCTTGCAAGTTGTTGACAAGTTCTCCGCCAAAATCGTCTGCACCTACACGCCCCACCATTTGGGTAGGAATTCCCAATTTTGCTAATGCTACGGCTTGATTCGCTCCTTTACCTCCCGAAACTTTCAAAAATTCTTCTCCTAGCAACGTTTCTCCTGCAACTGGCAACCTAGGTGTTGTTGCTACCAAGTCTATGTTTATGCTGCCGAAGACAATAATGCTCATTTTTGTTGATATTAAAGTCATTTAGGCATCAAGTAAAAATAAGTAGTACGAACGCGAGAGCGTGTCCGTTGGCGCAGCCTCCCGCAGGGAAGGACAAACATCTTGCTCGTGCGGGCAAGATGCCCGCACTACAAATATTAAATTGTTCAACTTATTTTTACACGACTCCTTAGCCTAATAGTACAGTAAGCGATCGCGGTTAAAGTCTGCGATCGCTTTACCTCATCAAGTGCAGGTGTACGCGCAAAATTTCTTGAATTGCGCGTTGTACAGCTTCTTTACTCAAGCTGCCATCTACCCGGACAATTCTTGAGGGATGGGATGCTGCTAACTCTGCGTATCCTTGCTGAACGCGCCGATGAAAAGCGATCGTTTCTTGTTCAATGCGGTCTAATCCTATTCCATCTCCCCGTTTGCGGGCTAGTCCGACTTCGACATCGACATCTAGCCAAATAGTTAAGTCACTCTCTAAGCCAGCAGTGGCAATATAGTTAAGCTGATTGATTAAACTCATGTTCAAACCGCGACCGTATCCTTGATAGGCAATGGTAGAGTCAGTATAGCGATCGCATAAAATATATTTCCCTGCTGCGAGATTTGGCTTAAGTTCTTGTTCCACGTGTTGCGATCGGTCAGCAGCATACAATAAAAGTTCTGTCACTTCAGCAACTGGTTTATCCTCTGCCTTTTCTAGTAGCAAGCGGCGAAGATGTAAGCCTAACTCTGTTCCACCTGGTTCACGAGTTACCACCACAGAAACATTGAGACTTTCCAACCACTGACAACAAAGCTGCATTTGGCTGGTTTTGCCACAGCCTTCCACACCTTCAAATACAATTAGTTTGCCACCCATGCTATTTGTTCGCTGTAATAAACTTATTCGCTGACGTTCGATCGAGAATAACTTGAAGGTTTTGAATATAAAGTCTTTGTTCAGAATATTTATAGCATGGGAACTCTAGCTAATGACCTTAATTAAAGTATCCCACCCAGTACTGCCAATCATGTCCTATCCTGCTCATCCCACTTTGAGCCAATCTTCTTACCCTCGCTTGACTAGAAGCCTAAGTGCTGTAGAAAGTTGGGGCTTTGGTTTGACGGCTCATATTTCTTGGACAGCACTGGTTCCAGCAATTCATGCTGCTCTCGGTTCCCAAGCCATTTTTGTTTGGATACCTGCGGTGATTTTCGGAATGCTGCTCAACTACCAGGTAAAACGCTTGGGTATGCATTTTATAAATGTGGCTGGAGGAACGCCTAATTATGCTACTAAGCTGCTGCAAAACTACCCAGCACTAGCTTGTTATGCCGCAATTGGATACCTCCTCAACTGGGTTTCCTACCTGGCTGTTAATACCATTGTACTCAGAGATTTGATTAAGGTGAATTTAGAGGCGCTGGGTATTGCCTGCCCAGAAATATGGCTGGATATTGGTTTTACACTATTGCCGTTTATCGTGGCGTTTAGTGGGACTCGCGCCCTGAGTATTTTACATTTGTTTTTTATAATTCCAGCCTTTGGACTACTAATCACTTTCTGCGTACAGGGTTTGGGCTGGTTAGCGTTCTCTGATGTTAGTCCGGGATTTTTTCCTAACAATTGGTCATCTCTAGGTTTTGTGGATTGGGCCAAGTGGTTCTTTTTCGTCACTTATGCCACCTATAGTTGTGAAACGGCTTCTTCTTTTGTCGCCGATAGCCGTCAACCTACCCAAACACTGCGCTTTTTAGAGGTTGCGGCTTGGATGATGCCACCTATCTTTTTGGGTGGATCTTGGGTAATGATGCGGTTAGCAACCGATCCAAGCCTCGAAGACAATGCTTTTCTGAATCTTGTGGCGGCTTCCCACCCCTTCTGGGGAGAATCAGCAGCTATAAGTGTTTCCTTTTTGCTGGTGGCTGCAAGTCTTTTAGGTTCGGCAACGGTTGTTTCTAATTGTCCTCGGATTTTGTATCAGTTGGCTTTAGACAAACACATCTCACCTGTATTTTCTGTTGTGTCACGCCGGGGTGTGTTTGTGCCAGCGCTGACCTTAACACTGGTGTTGTGTCTAATCTATCTGATTTGGGGAGATGTGGCGCGAATCGTGGCTGTTGGCAATGTCGGTTGGTTTGTCTCCTTTATGTTATTGCATTTGGGGCTTTGGCTGCGGCGCGATCGCCCGGAAGTTTTGTTCCCTCGCATATCTCTAGCCATTCTGCTGTTAGAAGTTGTGGTGCTAGTGGTGGGTGGATTTGCCTGGGGTTGGCTCAACTTGCTAATTGGGCTATTATTTCCCATTGGCGTTATGGGAATAGATGCAGTGATTCGCCGGGTGAATTTCCCTCCCTTCCACCCCAGTTGGTGGATGCGGCGATATAAATCGCGTCCTGTGGTAATTATCAAGGACTCAGTAGTTCTTCAGGTGAGCATCCTAATTTTTTTACTGTGCAGCGCAGTGGCAGCTGGCTGGTTATTTGGTGACAAACTTAATAAAGCGGCAAATTCGGGGGGTGAAAATCTATTTGTGGTGCTGCTGATGACGGTAGCATTTGTGGGAGTAGCGATCGCTTGTTGGACAAGTTTACCGCAAGTGGTGGCGATCGCAGAAGCCCGTGAAGCTGCCGAACACCTGTTTACTGTCGCCCAGGATGGTATTTTAGTTGTGGACGATCGAGGCATTATTCAGCAGGCGAATCCGGCGACTGAATCTTTCTTTGGTGTTAACCCATCCGAGTTGCGGGGAAATCACCTCAACAAATGGCTAACTGCATTAGTCTATTATCCAGACGAGTGGACAAAGCGCAGCGAACAAACCTTACTCCGCAATGGCAAAAACAAAATCTTGGAAGTTTCCATCTCAGACAGGCCCCATCAGGATTTTCAGGAGTATGTTGTCATTCTCCACGACATTACCCAGCGCAAACAAGCAGAACAGATATTGCGATACTCAGAAGCACAATTGCGCCAGGAGGCAAAGCAGCTAGCATCTCAACTCGTGCAGAGTGAAAAAATGTCTAGTTTGGGGCAGTTGGTAGCAGGTGTAGCGCACGAAATCAACAACCCAATCAACTTTATCTATGGCAATATCAGTTATGCTAATCAATATATTGAAGATTTACTAAAACTACTGAAATTATACCAGCAAAACTATCCTAATCCAGGAACTGAAATTCAAGAAGAAATAGAGGCTATCGACTTAAATTTCCTAATAGCAGACTTGCCTAACTTGCTAACTTCTATGACAGTCGGTGTCGAAAGAATCACAGAAATTGTTTTATCTCTGCGAAACTTTTCCCGGTTAGATGAAACAGAGATGAAAGCTGTGAATATCCATGAGGGTATAGATAATACATTAATGATTCTGGAACATCGCTTCAAAGCAAAATCTAACTCTCTAACAATTCAGGTCATTAAAGAGTACGGCGATCTACCATTAGTAGAATGTTATGCTGGACAACTCAATCAGGTATTTATGAATCTTCTAGCAAATGCGATCGATGCTTTAGAAGAGGCGGTGGAAAATGGTGAATGGAGAGCAGAGAAAGCAGCACTCTCTCCTCCCCAAATTTATATTTATACTCAACTCACTAGTGAAAATCAGGTAGTTATTCGCATTGTTGATAATGGTACAGGCATTCCCGAAAACGTCCAAAAACAATTATTTGAACCATTCTTTACTACGAAACCAGCTGGTAAAGGTACGGGATTAGGTTTATCTATTAGTTACCAGATTATCACCCAAAAACATCTGGGAAAATTACAATGTATTTCTACTCCTGGACAGGGTACAGAATTTGTAGTTGTAATTCCGCTTAAGCAGCAAACTATTTAACTGACGAGTAAATGATGAGGCAGCAGACGAGCGAGTTTCCTGCTGCTACCTCTGCTTTTTGCTAACTACTCAACGCCTTTAAGAACCGTTGCAAACTCTTAAAGACACTGGGTTTTCTCGCAGGTGTTGCATCGGTTGTTATTTGCGGTTGTCCTTTTAAAAGGATCTGATCCAAATCATCACCCGACGGTTTTGTGGGTAATTCGGCAATTCTTTGATATTCGCCGTCAGTTTCCAGCCAAACTTCCCACTGTCCTGGGTAGGAGCGAGATAGGGCACTTTGCTCGTCTATGGGGCGCAGGTAATAACAGGATTCAATGGTATTGGTAAAACGCAGGCGAGTTTGCCTTGCTGCATAACCAATGCCCACAGTTCCAGAATCTTCTAGACGGGGATTTAAAAAAACTACAGGGCGATCGCCTATTACTTCACATAACTTTTCCAACTGCGGTACTTCTACGGAAGTGGGAGCAACGAACAAGAAAATTTCATCCTCTGGCTGAATTTTTGTCTGTAAAGAAGCAGCCCTTCCCGTACCGATATCCAAAATTTGAAATGGTGCATCTGCCCAATTGCGACGGGCTAGAGCCGCAGCACCAGCATCAGCAAAGAAAATCTTCAAACGGGAATCATAATCTGTAAACACGGGCACAAATTGTTCCGCCACGGGCATAAACTTGAGTTCTGGGAACAGGAACTCAACTTGCAAGCGAGTACAACCATCTGCAAGGGCGGCTTGGACAGCTACACGAGATTGGGCGATCGCATCTTCAAGACTGTTAGGAAGTTCACTCATAGTTTATGATGTCGCTTTAGCATTACTCTTATTGTTTCAGTATTGGCTCTTATTGAGTAGACAGACGGTGACGATCTACCGAACATCGGTGTCAGAATCAAGATGACAAAAAAGTGCTATTTCCAGATGAGAAAAACACCAGTTATTATGGCTCAATACTGATTTTCGGAAAAAAGCTTGTATATTAGCACAGTAAACAACATATCAGATCCTTACAGAGGAATAAAAAATGCTGGAATTATTGGGTTCAGGTTTGGTGTCACTCTGGCTGGAAATGGCCGGGGTACAAATCAAGCCTATGGATGCCTTGGATGCCTTGACTTGGCAAAGTAGTCCTGGCTTAGTTCTTGCGCCCGATCCCAATCCAACTGGGGCGACTACGGTGCAGGAATACCTGAAAAAGCTCATAACATCAAAAGTGGTGGCGCAAAATCTGGCTGAGAGTCAGGGAATTTGGATGCAGTCGGGGCCAATGCTGATGGCAAATCACCAAGGTACGACACCTCTGCCAGCTGCTTCTTTAACAAAAATTGCCACTTCATTAGTTGCTTTGAAAACTTGGGGGCCAGATTACCAATTTGATACTTTGGTGAGTGTCACTGGGCCAGTGGTAAATGGAGTTGTACAGGGTGATTTGGTGATTACAGGCCGTGGCGATCCTTTGTTTGTTTGGGAAGAAGCGATCGCTCTTGGTAATACTCTCAATCAAATGGGCATCAAGCAGGTAAAGGGAAATTTAATCATTAATGGCAGTTTTGCCATGAATTTCCAACGTCAACCGATGCTGGCGGGTATGATGCTCAAGCAAACACTAAATCGTGCCACTTGGGGCCGCCCCGCTCTTTATACATACTCAATCATGCCCAAGGGAACGCCCAAGCCTCAAGTCGTGATTGCGGGTACGGTGAAAGTTGAGGCTCAACCAAACCCTCAACAAACTTTGTTACTGCGTCATCGTTCATTACCCTTAAAGCAACTGCTCAAGGAAATGAATGTTTACAGTAACAACGATATGGCAGAGATGCTAGCAGAGTCAGTGGGAGGAGCAACTGTAGTTCAATCTACTGCTGCTAACCTTGCAAGAGTCCCACAAGCAGAAATTCAGTTAATCAATGGTTCTGGGCTAGGGCCGGAAAACCGCATTTCCCCTAGGGCTGTTTGTGCCATGCTGATGGCTATTCAAGTTGAAGCATCTGCCCATCAGCTAAATCTGGGTGACTTGTTCGCCATGTCTGGATTCGATCACCGAGGAACAGTACACAGCAGACACATTCCCCTAGCGACTGTGATCAAAACTGGTACTCTCCGAGATGTGAGCGCTTTAGCCGGAGTCATGCCCACACGCGATCGCGGTTTGGTTTGGTTTGCCATTATCAATCGTGGTACAAATGTTTGGGGTTTGCGAACTGGACAAGACCAACTACTACAAAGTGTTGTCAAACAATTACAATTACCTCTAACTGTTCCTACTGCTTTAACTCCCCACTCAGCCATCAACTCTTTACCCCAGCTAGGTGCAAGCAGTCGGAATGAAATTTTATTCAAAAGTTAGTTCATCATCCGATTTAGTTTTGAACCAAAAGCGAGATGGTTGTCCCCTATCTCCTTTTTATCGGTGTCACTACTTTGAAAGTTGTAGTATTGTTAGCAATCCAAAAGTCTTATTGATGGGTAAAAACCGAACTTGTAAAGGGTAAATGTCCATAATAGCTTTTGGGTTAAATTTTCCATTAAGTTGATTACAGGTAACTCGCAAAATGCCCTAACTAAAGTATTGGGGAGATTAGGCGAAACCTGAAGTAAAAATAACTGTAAATAGATTTGTCACATCAAGAGGAAAGGGGGCAAGGGGCAGAGGAGAAGACCCCATACATCAATGTATTGGCTCTAAAACCCTTGATTCCAAGGAAATTTCCGAATCTTTATTCCCTGCTCCCCTGCCTCTTCGGTCACGACTAAGCAACAATTAGGCTTATAAATTAGGTTGTGATTATGCGATTTCTCAAATTACCCAGGTCTATAGGTCAACTCAGTAGTTATGTTTTAGCGATCGCGCTAGGAGTTATGCTAACGGTTAGCACATTGCAGGTGTTGCCTTCCCAAGCCGAACCCGCACCCATAGTCATAGCTAAAGATACTTCACAAGTGAATGCCCAAAGCCAATCACCAGCTACGGCTGCGATCGGTAGTACTAGCTTTGTCACAGCAGCAGTAAATCGTGTTGGTTCAGCAGTTGTTCGGATTGATACTGAGCGAACAATTACTCGTCGCGTCGATCCATTTATGGAAGACCCCTTTTTCCGGCGGTTTTTTGGTGACGGTTTCTCTCAACAGATGCCGTCTTCTGAGCAGTTGCGCGGTTTAGGCTCAGGTTTCATTATTGACAAGAGCGGGTTAGTTATGACTAATGCTCATGTGGTCGATAAGGCTGATAAGGTAACAGTGCGACTCAAAGATGGCCGCACCTTTGAAGGGAAAGTTAAAGGTATTGATGAAGTCACGGATTTGGCAGTAGTCAAAATTAATGCTGGTAACGATTTACCCGTTGCACCCTTGGGTTCTTCCACTAATGTCCAAGTAGGAGATTGGGCGATCGCAGTTGGTAATCCTTTAGGATTTGATAACACCGTTACCTTGGGAATTGTCAGCACCCTCAAACGTTCCAGCGCTCAAGTCGGCATTAGCGACAAACGCTTAGACTTCATTCAAACCGATGCTGCCATTAACCCAGGTAACTCTGGCGGGCCGCTATTAAATGGCCAAGGTGAAGTGATTGGCATTAACACAGCTATTCGCCCCGATGCGATGGGTATTGGATTTGCTATTCCTATTGATAAAGCGAAAGCGATCGCAGCGCAACTGCAACGTGATGGCAAAGTTGCTCACCCTTATTTAGGCGTGCAAATGCTAACTTTAACACCCGATCTTGCCAAGCAAAATAATACCGATCCCAACTCTCCTATTCAGATACCAGAAATTAATGGTGTTTTTGTCATGCGAGTTGTCCCCAATTCTCCAGCGGCATCTGCCGGTATCCGGCGCGGGGATGTAATTCTGCAAGTTGATGGTAAAGCTATTACCAGCGCTGAACAATTGCAGAACGTTGTAGAAGACAGTCGTCTTGGTCAAGTATTACAGGTGAAAGTGCAACGAGGTAATCAGACACAGCAGCTTTCAATCCGCACAGCCGAGTTGCAAAATGCGTCGTAGACACATACATCTGTTACGGGTGTCAACTTAAGCTGAAAGCCAGTTTAGAATAACCTTTTTCTCGTTCCCAGTCTCTGGCTGGGAATGTCTAGCATGAGGCTACTCCTTATTTATGTGTCATATCATGTCCGTTTAAGGAGTCTAAATCACTTACCAACAGCTAAAACTAGACCTTCATGGGCTAATATTGCTTGAGGGAAAGCAGATTTAACATCGACTTTAACCTGGTCAAGAAAATCATCATGGTCATCTGGGTGATGATGAGAAATGGCTAGCCGTTTAACATCAGCATTTAAAGCTGCATTCACCGCAGCTTGCCAGAGTAACTCAGCAGAATCATGGTTGTGAGAGGTTGGGGGAGTATAAGTGGCATTGGCAATCAGCAAATCAACGCCTTTTATAAACTCTAAAATCCGCTCTCGCTCAACTTGTTCGGCATTTTGGTGTAAGTCCGTGACGTAGGCAACACTATAATCTTGCCAAGTAACTCGGTAGCCAACTGAGCGCTGAGTTTGATTAATTAATGCCATTGTAATGGTGACATCATCTAGCTTTACATCATTGTCTGGAGTCAGATTGTAAAACTGCAATTCCGACTGCATTACTTGTAAAGGATAAGGAAAGTGGGGCTGGAGCATCTGATCGTACAGACATTGTTTGATTGAGGCTCCAT
Organism: Nostoc sp. 'Peltigera membranacea cyanobiont' 232; assembly: GCF_002245985.1. Taxonomy (NCBI): domain Bacteria; kingdom Bacillati; phylum Cyanobacteriota; class Cyanophyceae; order Nostocales; family Nostocaceae; genus Nostoc; species Nostoc sp. 'Peltigera membranacea cyanobiont' 232. Next base: position 4,178 of record NZ_NOLK01000096.1, on the reverse strand, counting down.
TTGAGGCAGCTGTGCCGTAAATATGGAAGCAATTTTCCAGAATAAACGCGGGAGCAAAAAAGGGAAACCCTTGAATTCGGTTTGATTGGCAGTTGGTAAAAAATAAATGGGCTTGTATTGGCTGTTGTAGTTCTTGCCAAGTTTTACCTAGTATGCGTAAGCCGGTACCGCCATCAAAAATCAAGCGTTTCCCACCTACAGACATTTCTACACAAGCGGTATTACCACCATAGCGGTGGGTGCTGGTGTCTGGGGTGGCAATCAAACCCCGTACACCCCAAAATTGCACAAGAAATTCACCTGCTGGGCTACTTGGCAAGGTAGCAGATTTTTCAGGTATGTTGCTCTGGGAATCCGACAACTCAAAATTTGACATTTTCCTTGAAATTAGACCTTAACGAGCAGGTCATCGTAGCGCCGAACTTCCAACAGCCTGTTTTTTTCGTCCACAATGACTACCGTAGGAGAGTAATTTTTTAACTCTTCTGGAGTTAACTGCCCGTAAGTCATTATAATCAAGCGATCGCCAATAATGCCTAGACGTGCCGCTCCCCCATTTAGCTCAATTACTCCCGAATGGGCTGGAGCCGGGATCGCATAAGTAATAAAGCGCTGACCGTTGGCACTATTAACTACTTGCACTTGCTCATAAGGTAAGATACCAGCTTTTTCCAAAAGGATTTCATCAATACTGATACTACCCACGTAGTTGATATTCGCCCCCGTGAGGGTGCAGTTATGAATTTTTGCCAAAAGGAGAGTACGCTGCATTTTGCTTTAGGGTTGGTGGCAGTTTTTGCGATCCGTAACAAGCGAAAGTTATAAGTAGAGACGCGATTAATCGCGTCTCTACAGGAGTGAGGAATAAAAATTTATAACTCTTAACTCCTAACTCCTCTATTATCCTCTATAAGCTTTTACGGATTTTTCAACTAAAGCTGCAACCTTGTCTACATCTTGCCAACCGAGAATTTCAGTCACCTTTTTTTCCAAATTTTTATAACTACGGAAAAATTCGGCAATTTCATCTAAGCGGTGTGGTGCTAGGTCTTTCAGGGATTTTACCTGAGTGTAGCGCGGATCTTTGTCAGGAACACAAAGGATTTTTTCATCGCGATCGCCACCGTCAATCATCTCTAAGAAGCCAATCGGTCGTGCAGCAATAACACAACCTGGAAAGGTTGGTTCATCAATTATGACCATACCATCTAGGGGATCGCCATCTTCAGCCAAAGTATTGGGTACAAAGCCGTAGTCATAAGGGTATTGTACCGATGAATAAAGTACTCGGTCTAGAGCAAAGGCTTCTAGTTCCTTGTCGTATTCGTATTTATTTTTACTTCCGCCAGCAATTTCAATCAGAACGTTGATCAGACCGGGTTTCGGTTGGGCAGGAATACGAGATAAATCCACAAAAAAGTCCTCTGATAACAGTGAATCATGGGGGCACTCATTCAGCTTCGCTCCCCGTGTAGAATTTTAGGGCAATATGGGGATCTCTTCCCAAGGTATTCATTTTATGGGATTGGGGACTGGTTATTTCTCCTTCATCTCCCTCTCCCCTACTGGACAGTTTCCTTGAATTACACCAAAAAATGGAAAAAGCGTTGCGAAGTAACTTCGCAACGCTTTTTCCAAGAGGGTATTATTTTCTCCCGTCCTTGATTGCTGTTGGAGGGATTTGTGCCCCTACTCTGTCAAGACAACTGAAACCTGGAGTTACACAATGCAAATTCAGGTTATTCTCGATTAACTACATCCACATCTCCAGAGGTTCTATCAAAATCAGTTTTCTCCTTTTTTGTAGCTCTCCTGCTGGTGAGATGCTATTAGCAAGCTTTATCAATCTTGACTTGCTTTGATGTTGTGGATCGGGGGTTGCTGGTTATTTTGAACATTAGTTGAAGAATAGTGAGCGATAACAAATACAGGTAGGGTGAGGGTCAACAGAGCGATCGCAGTTCCCACAATGTCTGCCAAACGTTGGGAATATGTGTCGGTAGAATTGGCAGACTGGCTATTTGAATTCATACAAAATTGAAGTTATTCGTAACACTGTGTAGGTGTAGGTCTACTCTCTAATTGAGAGTCTTAAATGCTATATTAGCTATTTTTAAACTGTAGAATGTGTAGCATCCTACAATCTAAACCAGTTATACAACTGTCATAATAGCCTTTTGATACATGGAGTTCTTAATACAAAGTTACAACTAAACAAATCATGTTTTATTTTGTAATTAATATTTTCAGATGTTTCCCTGTATGGTGTAATGGTTCGCATACGCAAAGCCAACTTTGACAGCATCATAAATTACATTTTTTCGCTGCTTAAAGATTAATTAGCAAAACATATTTGTCTGATACTTCATGATTATAACATTCTAAAATGCCTTTGATAAGGTTATTTTACTGGAATTGCTAATTTGTGATACAGGACACAAAACCGCAAAAGCACTGAATATCTACCAATGCTTTTGATTGTTATCCGGTAGTTATACACACAAATATTTGACACAAAATCAGAAATGAGTAGGAATTATTTTTGTAACCAATGATAACTACCGAATAAATACAGATACATCAACTGTGTTGGGCAGCGTGGATTCAGTAATACCACTAAACAAATATTTAATAATTTCAACTGAAAATCTGTGTAATATTACAGCAATTTTGTCAATCTATATATAGGTAGAGTAAAAAATATTTTAGAAGTTCCCATGAGATATAGTAATCCGATTTGATTCCTGAAATTATCTGCGTAGGTAGGGAACTCTTAACAGAAAAGAAGGGTATAGATGTGTACTGAATCTTGTTCAAAAATCAAATAGGAGTCCTATATGTAGCGGGTTATTGTCTAACTTTGGTCTAATTTCCAGATGCTAAATCTGTATAACTTTTTGGATAAATCAAAATCTAATACGAGAAATTGCATAATAAATTAATCAGCCAAAAAAACCGCCACTAATATAATAGGGCGGTCTGGTTAAGCAATCGGAGGGTAATTACAGATTACTCTGCTAATAAATAAGATTGCTGTAACGAAGTTTGCACTAAATTGGGGATTGGGGATGGGGTATGGGTTATTCCCCTTATCTTCCTTGTCTTCCTAGAGAGGCAGTCCCCAGTCCCCAATTCCCAATTCCCAGTCCCTAATTCCTTCCGTAAACACTAATTGGTTCTTTGATAAATCGGGTGTAAAGATGCTTAAAGGTAGACTTAATTACGCGGGGCATACCAAAATCTATGGGTATCAACTTGTCTGGTAGTCGCCAATCTTCTATTTTTAATAAGTCGGGATTTAAATGCGGAAACTCGATAGCAGCAAGTTCTGGACAAACTCCTAGTCTTTGGGAAGCTGCAACTGTAGGTACTTGTTCAGGAGAAACATTGAGGATTTCTACCATTGCCCGATCTAATGCAAATATATCTGAGGCGGCTGCTAAAATTCCCAGTTGGCGAGGTTCACCATTACTTGGGCCATTTCCTTCATGACCGATGATGCCATCTAATATGGTTATGTTAGGGTTAATAGCCCTAGCAGTTTCTACTAACATTTCACCAAATCTATTGGCATCTTTTCCAGCTTCCATGTGCCACCAAGCTTTCATTTTACCGGGGACGCAACCAAACAAGTTTTTTACGCCCAGTGTTAATGTCAATTGGGCATGAGATTTCACTTTGGGTAGGTTAATCACTACGTCTGCTTCCATTGCTTCTTTAGAAAGTCGCAGATGGTTAAAATTATCACTGACGGTTTGGTAACGTTGACCGTGAAAATCGATGATGGGAAGATTGAGTTTTTCTAAAATAGGCAGATAGCCGTTTGCGATTGCTACGCCCTTGGCACTGCCAAAAGCAGGGCTATCACCCAAAAATGGCTTACCGCCAACTTCAATTACCATTTGGGCAACTTCGTAAACTAGTTCGGCACGGGTGATACACTCTTTACCAGGACGCGATCCTGTAAGTAGATTGGGTTTGAGTAAAACGCGATCGCCTTTTTTCACAAATGCTGCTATTCCTCCAAAAGGTTCCAGGAGAATGACTAAGGATTCTCGTAAAGCCTCTCGTTCGTAAGATGTAGCCCGAATGAGACTAACAGATGGGTTTTGAGTCTGCATAGATTGGGGAATGGTAGAAATCCTCAATGTTTCTCCTGAACAAGTACCTACAGTTGC
>NZ_NOLK01000095.1:0-30321 GCF_002245985.1 Nostoc sp. 'Peltigera membranacea cyanobiont' 232 | reverse complement strand
AGATTTCAGGACATTATCAGTAATTTTTCTGAAAAATAAACCGATCCTGAAATTTGCCACCCCAACCTCTTAATCACCAAATATGAGCCATTACAGCGATTTTATATCTCAGTTATATTGGCACTAACCTGTAAAAAGCCAGTACCACCGTGACTGTTGCGGGCTGCCACAACTTGACGAGGGGATATCGCCTCATAAATATCTGCTGCAAATGCCGGATGTAGTTGTTGCCACTCTGACAATTTCAAATCTTTTAGGAGTTTACCTGCGGCAATACTAGTCTTTACTACCTTACCCACAAGGTTGTAGGCTTCCCGGAAAGGAACGCCCCGTGCTGCAAGATAATCTGCTACGTCGGTAGCGTTGGAAAAATCTTCGGTTACGGCTTCTGCTAAACGCTGGGTACGAAATTCTAAACCCTCCCTGAGCAAAATCGTCATTGCTTCTAGAGAGGCTTTGACTGTCTTAACGCTATCAAATAGACCTTCTTTATCTTCTTGGAGGTCTTTGTTATATGCCAAGGGTAGCCCTTTCATAATTACTAACATCGCCTGGAGATGACCAAATACACGCCCCGTTTTCCCCCGCACCAATTCTGGTACATCGGGGTTTTTCTTTTGGGGCATGATACTGGAACCTGTGGCACAGCTATCTTTAAGGGTGACAAAGCGGAATTCTTCAGATGACCAAAGAATGACTTCTTCTGCAAGGCGGCTGAGGTGAACCATAATCAAGCTAGCAGCACACAAGAATTCGATCGCAAAATCGCGATCGCTCACTCCATCGAGGCTGTTAGCATAAATATCGTCAAAATCCAATAGTTTGGCTGTGTAGTGGCGATCGATAGGGAATGTAGTTCCCGCCAAAGCGCCGCACCCCAAAGGTGAGATATTGACGCGGCGAGAAACATCTCCTAAGCGTTCCCAGTCGCGTTGCGCCATTTGAAAGTATGCCAAGAGGTGATGAGCTAAACTTACTGGTTGGGCGCGTTGTAGGTGAGTATAGCCTGGGATCAAGGTTTCAACGTGTTTTTCGGCTATATCCAGTAGAACACCTTGGAATTCTCGCAATTCGCTTTTGATTTGCTGGATTTGATCGCGGAGGTAGAGTCTAGTATCAGTACCAACTTGGTCATTCCGCGATCGCGCCGTATGCAGTTTTTTACCCACATCGCCGACAATTTCTGTCAGTCGTTTTTCAACTGCAAAATGCACATCTTCAGCATCGACACCAGGCTGAAATTTACCCTGGCGGTACTCTTGGCGAATTTGTTCTAAACCTGCAACCAGTTGCTCACCTTCCTCTGAGGAGATAATGCCCGTGTGAGCTAGCATTTTGGCATGGGCTTGAGAACCAGTCAGATCGTATTCTATTAATTCAATATCAAAACCTATACTGGCATTAAAACGAGCGATCGCTGGATGCAACGCTGATTCAAACCTCTGGCTCCAAGTTTGTTCTTTGGTCATAAATATCAAGGGAGTGGGCATTAATTTTGGATTTTAGATTAATGATTAATCTAAAATCCAAAATCTAAAATTACTTTAACCGTAGCTAGTTAAATTCCGAATCATATAGCCAATGATTACACCAATCAACAATGCCCACACTTGACCTGTCTGTATAAAGTGGCTCCAAGCTTTTTGCATCTGATCCATAACGTTTGGATCGGTAATTGTTTGTGCTAATGCCGTCAAATTTACAGGCAAGTGCCAATATAACTGAGATATAAAATCGCTGTAATGGCTCATATTTGGTGATTAAGAGGTTGGGGTGGCAAATTTCAGGATCGGTTTATTTTTCAGAAAAATTACTGATAATGTCCTGAAATCTTGGGTATAACTTTAATGTCTTAACTCAAGATCCAGCCGATGCCAACCGCAATTTCTCGGCAGTTCGCAAAATTTGCCCCGCCAGTACTGCTGCGCCAAAACCATTATCGATATTTACTACGCCTACTCCCGCAGCACAAGAGTTGAGCATTGTCAATAAAGGTGCTAATCCACCAAAACTTGCGCCATAACCGATGCTGGTGGGTACAGCAATCACCGGACAACTTGCTAAACCAGCGACAACGCTGGGTAAAGCGCCTTCCATCCCCGCCACGACAATTAACACCGATGCTGACTCAATCAGGTGGCGATTACTCAGCAAACGGTGAATCCCCGCAACACCAACATCCCAGAGGCGCTGTACCCGAAAACCAGAAAGTTCAGCAGTGACAGCCGCTTCTTCAGCAACGGGTAAATCGGCAGTACCAGCAGAAAGAATGGCAATTTCACCCTGAAATTGTGGTTCGATGGTAGGGGGAGCGATCGCACAAATTCTCGCCGAATCGTAATATCGCAAACCGCTAACCTTTGATTGCAGTACAGCATAAACTGCTGGTTCAATGCGAGTTGCCATCACCACCGGGTTGCGGAGGCGCATCACCTCCATAATTTGAGCAATTTGTTCGGGAGTTTTACCAGGCCCCCAAATCACCTCTGGGAAACCAGTTCTTAGTTGGCGATGATGGTCGATTTTGGCAAATTCACCTACAGACTCATAAGTTAAGTCTTTGAGTGAGTCTAATGCCGTATCTGGCGTAACTTTACCATTGGCAACCGCAACGAGTAGCGATCGCAAAGTTTTTTCATCGGTCATTGGTTTTTGTCCTTTGTCATTTGTCCTTTGTCATTTGTGAATAACCAATGCCCCATTCCCAATTCCTAATCAGTTACTTTCAGTTCGTAAAGATTCCAGAATGGCCCACCAAGAGCAGTATATTGAATTCCTTGGAAGCGATCGCGCACTGCTTGCAGATTCAACCTCTCCACTAAATGAATAAACGGCAACTGTTCTGAGGCGATGCGCTGATATTCGTAATAAATCTCCTTACGCTTGTTTTCATCTAATACCTGTGCGCCTTTAATGTAAAGGCTGTCAATTTGCTTTTCCCAGTCGGAAACTTCCCAGCCAGTCATGGGTGGATCTCCCGGTTGTGGCCCTAAATTAAATGCGTGGGATGCACCGGCAATCCTCCAGATATTGCTAGCGCCGTGGGGTTCAATACCGCCTCCCGCAAATCCTCCCAAGTAACAATCCCAATTCTGCGTAACTTTAAGTTTTTCTAGATAAGAATTGAAGCTGAGAATTTGCAAATCTACTTGAATCCCGATATTACCGAGATCCCGTCTGATTTGAGATGCCATATCTCCTCTAACTTTTCTTTCCGCATTCGTTAAAATTGTAAACCTGACTCGGTTGCCATCAGCATCTACAAGCTGATTTTGGGCATTATATTTGAACCCAGATTGTAACAGTAATTTCTTCGATTTCTCTGGTTCGTAATTATATACCTTTAACCCTTTTTCTGGAGGAAGGAAGTAGGGACTCTTGACGTAAACAAATGAATTTTGTAGTTCACCCAATCCTCGATAAGCATTTGTTTTCATCGTTTCTCGGTCAAGTGCATAAGCGATAGCCTGCCTAAATTCCTTTTTATTAAACCAGCTAGATTTAATTGGGTCTACGAAAGGTTTACCCTGAGAATTCTTAGCTTTACTAAGATTGAAAGCAATAAAACTCGTACTTGTATCTGGCCCGCCGTTATAAATTTTAAACTTCGCCCGTTTTTCCTCTCGCTTCAGCAAACTAAAACCTTCAGGAGGAACTTCTAAATCATCCAACTGTTTAGAGCGAAAACTAATCAACTGGTTTTCAGTAGATTCAATAATTTGCCAAACAATACGTTCAATATAAGGTTGAGGATTACCCTGAGCATCTTTGCGCCAGTAATATGGATTACGCCGAAATATAACTCGCTGACTGGAAACGTAACTTTCCATAACATAAGGCCCATTGCCAACAATTTGTTTCGGGTCTGTGCCTGTTCCCCATATTGAAAGAAACTTAGAATTTCCATCAGATCCAATTGTGCGAACTGCTTCCTGTAGAGCGTGGGCTGGCATAATTGGGATGCCAGCTACATATCTTAAAAAAGGAGCAAAAGGTTCCAGTATACTAAATTCAACCCGCCGAGCATCGATTTTTTTCACCTTCGGTAAAGTGCCCTTGTCACCAATTTTTAGAGCATCTTTGGTAGAAGTGGGAATTTTAGGATTCAGGTAGATTTCGTTATAAGTAAAGACAATATCATCAGTAGTCATTGGCTTTCCATCTGACCACTTAATTCCTTCTCGGAGGGTGATTACAATCCGTTGACCATCATCAGAAACTTCCCAAGATTCTGCTAAACCAGGCTCTAATTTTGTGGTTATAGGATTCTCATTAATTAATGAGTCATAGATGAAGCCAAAAACGCTATATGCTGACTCATTTAGAGCATAGTTAAAAGTTGAAGGCTCGCTCAAAACTGCGGTAACAAGTTGCGGAACTTGAGCGGCTGCAATTTTGAAGTTAGAGGGGTTACAGGCAGTAAGTGTAAGTGCTGTTGTTAAAGTCAAAATTATTGGCAACCAAAAACGTTTAATTGCAAGAAATATTTTTCTAAAAAATTTCATACTTTTAATACACAAATAGCTCCTCAACCCAACCTACATGTATTATAAGTGTTTAACCGAACCTGATATGATGAAGTTTCGTCTTGATAACACATGAAAACTAACTAGCTTTTTTATCTTCTACTACTTTGAGTTCATAAATATTCCAATTGTAACTTCCTATCACCGAGTATTTTATGTTCTCAATCGTATTACGAACGGCTACTAAAGCTAGGGAATTGAATAGGTGAATAAAAGGCAGATACTCTTGTGAGAGTTGTTGTGTTTCTGCATAGATAGCTTTACGTTTTGTTTCATCGAACTCTCTTGCCCCTTGGATGTAGAGGTCTTCAATTTTCTGCTCCCAATCAGTAGCTTTCCAACCTACCGTTGGGGATTGTCCGGCTTGAGCTTTCTGATTAAATACATGAAAGTTACCATCTACAGACCAGACATTGAAACCATCTTGTGGCTCAATACCACCAGTGATAGCTCCATACCAACATTCCCAATCTAGGGTGTTAGAGATTTTTTCTCCAATAATACTGAAGTCAAGAAATTGTAAATCAACTTTAATGCCTATCTTGCCGAGATCCTGTTGGATTTTTGGTGTGATTGTTGGTCTATTACCAGCAACACCCATCATTGTGAAGCGGACTCGATTACCATCCGCGTCCAACAGTTGACCTTTATCATCGTATTTGAATCCTGCTCCTAGTAAAAGTTGTTTAGCTTTTTCTGGGTTGTAGTCATAGGTTTTTAAACCTTCTTTTGGAGACAAATAATAGGGACTGGGGACAGAAATTGGAGAGTCTTGCGGTTTACCCAATCCCCGCAAAGTGTTGTTAATCATCGTTTGGCGATCAATAGCGTAGGCGACAGCCTGTCTAAAAGCAACATTGTTAAAAAAGCGGGACTTAATGGGATCTACAACAGGCTTGCCGTTGCGACTACCTTTGTTGAGATTGAAAGTTATAAAACTTGTTCCAGAGTCAGTCCCGGCATTTTTAATAGTAAAGTTACCCCGCTTTTCTTGACGCTTGAGCAATTGAAAACTTCCAGGGCCGATTTCTAGTAAATCTAACCCTCCAGAACGAAATTGCAGCAAAGCCGTATCAGGCGATTCCACAATTTGCCAAATTACCCGCTCAATATATGGTAGTTGTTTTCCTTGTGCATCTTTTTTGCGCCAGTAGTAAGGGTTGCGCCGAAATGTTACGCGTTGATTAGTTGAATAACTCTCGATTGCGTAAGGACCATTAACAATAATTTTTTTCGGGTCTGTGTCAGTTCCCCAAGTGGACATAAACACGGGCTTACCGTCAGAGTTTTTGGCTTCCACTGCTGCACGCAGGGCGTGTTCTGGTAGTATTCCTACCCCTGCTGCAATCGATCGCAAGAAAGGAGAAAACGGTTCTGGCAGAATAAATTCTACCCGGCGATCGTCGATTTTGCGGACTTTGAGAAAAGCCTTACTGATACCAATGCGGAGAGCATCTTGGATATAAGTGGGAATGCGTTTGTTCATATAGATGTCATTGAAAGAAAAAACGACATCATCGGCTGTTAATGGCTTACCATCCGACCACTTCAATCCTTCTCGCAAGGTAAAGACAAACCGCAGTTTGTCTGGGGAAAGTTCCCAAGATTCAGCCAAAGCTGGCTCAATTTCCTTAGTTATTCCGTTTTGAGTGGCTAATGCCTCATAAGTGAAACCAGAAATGTTGGGAGATTCTTGGATGAGGGCGTAGTTAAAGGTTTTAGGGTCAGTGGTAGTAGAAAGCACTAACTGGGGAATTTGTGCAGCTGCGGTTTTAAAGTTAGATGGATTGCAGGCGGTAACTGTAATTGCTGTTGCCGAAACCAGAATTATTGGTAAGAAAAAACGCTTAATTATGTGAAAAATTGTAGAATATTTCATAGTTTTTATTCTTTCAAAAGCAAGACAACAGCATAAGCACATATCCCTTCTTCACGGCCAACGGGGCCTAATTTTTCGTTGGTTGTAGCTTTGATGCCAATTTGATTCGGTTCTAATTCTAAAACCGCCGCTAGTTTGTCGCGCATATTGTGAATATGCGGTTTTAATTTTGGACGTTCTGCTACTACCACCGAGTCAATATTTCCGATCTGCCAACCTCGATCCCGAATCAGTTGATTTACTTGAGTTAATAGTACTAAACTATCTGCTCCTGCCCATTGGGGATCGCTAGGCGGAAAATAATGACCAATATCCCCCAAAGATAATGCCCCAAGCATGGCATCCATAATCGCGTGCGTTAACACATCAGCGTCACTGTGTCCTAATAAACCCAGTTCATGGGGAATTTGAATTCCACCTAAAATCAAAGCGCGATCGCTCACCAGTTGGTGAATATCGTAGCCGTTACCAATACGAATTTTTGTCATTTGTCATTTGTCATTTGTCATTTGTCATTTGTCATTTGTCATTTGTCATTTGTCATTTGTCATTTGTCAGGAGTTAGAAATTATTATTCTCCCCCTGCTTCCCCTGCTTCCCCTGCTTCCCCTGCTCCCCCTGCTCCCATTTCTCCAAAAGATCGGGCCGGCGATCGCGGGTTTTTTGAATTTGTTGCTCGTAACGCCACTTGGCGATCGCGGCATGATTTCCACTGAGCAAGACATCAGGCACTTTCAAACCGCGAAAATTGGCAGGACGGGTATATTGGGGATAATCCAATAACCCCTCCTCAAAACTTTCTGCTGTCAGGGATGCGGTTTTGGCCACGGTTCCTGGTATTAGTCGCACTACACCATTAATCAAAGCCATTGCTGGAATTTCCCCGCCAGTCAGAATAAAATCGCCCAAAGATACTTCCCGAGTTACCAAATGCAGCACCCTCTCATCTACTCCTTCGTAATGCCCGCAAATAACTACTAACTGGTCATAATTTGTCACCAATTCTTTCAAAAGAGGTTGATTAATTGTTTCACCCTGTGGACTCATCAAAATTACTTCTCTTCGGGGAAGAGTTGGCAGCGACTCTACAGCCGTAAAAATCGGTTCTGGTTTCATTAGCATCCCCACACCGCCGCCGTAGGGTTCATCATCCACCTTGCGGTGCTTATCAGTGGTAAAGTCCCGTGGATTAACCAGATGCACTTCGGCAATCTGTTTGGCTAAGGCTTTACCCAGTAACCCCGAATTGAGAACAGAGTTAAAACAGTCAGGAAAAAGTGTAACTATATCAAAGCGCACAGTTATTCGTATTCGAGGACACTAATCTTAAATTTGGATGTCTAGCAAACACCGCCAAGCCAAGGTCGAGTCAAACTCCAGTTAAACTTTATCAATAGTATCTAAAACTACCAGGACTCTTGGATTTTAGATGGGATCAAAAGTTTTTCTAATTACTTAATTTATGTTTAAATGTTGTCACAAGTACATTTAAATTAATAATCAGATCGAGTTAACAACTTCCAGGATGCATCGAGCCAGCCTCAGAAAAAAGCGTAGTCTTGCCTGCTCGTCCCCAGCCTCAGAGGGGGAATATAGCCCCCTAAAGACTATTTTGCCCTGCTGCAAGTGGACAGGTGAAAAACAAGGCCCTGGCTTTGAAGAATGGGAACAAACACGTTTAGACTGAGGCAACGCGAGCGTTAAGCGAGAATTCGGAGAGTGGCTGCCCAGTTTCAAAACTTCCAAAAAGTGTCCTCTCTAAAGTTGCAAAGCGCAAAAATCATCAGGCAACTGATCCTTGTTAAATTCACCTGAAGTTGTTGACAGGAGAAACAAAATGCCGCAATTACAAGCTAAATCGCTAGAAATGAGGACACCCCAAGCAACTAAAACCGCCGTTCTGGTTATCGGAGGCGCAGAAGACAAAGTTCATGGGCGCGAAATCCTACGAACTTTTTTTGGACGTGCCGGTGCTAGTAAGGCTTATATTACAATTATTCCATCTGCCTCTCGCGAACCTGCCATCATCGGTGGTCGGTACATTCGCATTTTTGAAGAAATGGGTGCCCAAAAGGTAGAAATTTTAGACATCCGCGAACGCGAACAGTGTGAAGCCTCTCAAATCAAAGCATCCTTAGAAGCCTGTAGTGGGGTCTTTTTGACAGGAGGAGATCAGCTACGTCTCTGTGGCGTATTGGCAGATACGCCAGCAATGGAAATTATCCGGCAGAGGGTGAGGGCAGGGCAACTGACGTTAGCAGGCACCAGTGCCGGAGCGGCAGTAATGGGGCATCACATGATTGCTGGCGGCGGGAGTGGAGAGTCGCCAAATCGTTCTTTAGTCGATATGGCAACGGGTTTAGGATTTATTCCTGAAGTAATCGTTGACCAACATTTTCACAACCGGAATCGGATGGGGCGGCTGATAAGTGCGATCGCAGCTCACCCCGATCGCTTAGGCATTGGCATTGACGAAGATACTTGTGCAGTGTTTGAACGGGATGGTTGGTTACAAGTTATGGGTAAAGGCAGTGTCACCATTGTCGATCCCACTGAAGCCACCTACACCAACGAACCCCATGTTGGTGCTAATGAACCATTAACCGTACATAATTTACGTCTCCATATTCTCAGCTACGGCGATCGCTTCCACCTGTACCAGCGCACTGTATTGCCTGCCGTACACCGGATATCCAGCTGACGGGATGGAGTATCTGAGGTTACACTGACGTTGACCACAAATTTTAGATTTTGGATTTTGGATTTTAGAATAAGAAGAGCTTTTCGGCAGATGCTGCCAGAAAGTGGGCGAAACAAATCTAAAAAACCCTCGATAGCGAAGCGTTAGTGACGTAGGAGCGTCTGACTCGTTGACGCTAGGCGATCGTAAATCTAAAATTACCAGAGCTAAGTACCCTAATTGTCTCTTTTAATCCAAAATCATAAATCTAAAATCGGTTGACCGCACATTTATTTCTTGTTGTAGAAAAATGATGAGAATACTATGTAAAAAGAAAAAACTGTTTGCAACGAACAGTTTAGCGGTCAATTTCAGTAAGAAACTAGAATTTTGGTTCCGAATCTCCATCTACCTATTCCCATGAGAATCCTCAAGATCCAGACCTTACGCGGCCCAAACTATTGGAGCATTCGACGCCACAAGCTGATCGTCATGCGCCTCGATTTAGAAACCCTTGCCGAGTCGCCCTCGAATGAAATCCCTGGCTTTTATGAAGGACTAGTTGAGGCGCTGCCGAGTCTGGAGGGTCACTATTGTTCGCCTGGCTGTCGTGGTGGTTTTCTGATGCGAGTCAAAGAAGGCACTATGATTGGCCACATCGTAGAACACGTAGCCCTAGAACTCCAGGAATTAGCTGGTATGCATGTTGGCTTTGGTCGCACCCGCGAAACTGCCACACCCGGAATTTATCAAGTAGTAATCGAGTACCAGAATGAGGAAGCGGGACGCTACGCTGGACGAGCCGCAGTCAGGCTATGCCAGAGTATCATCGATCGAGGCCGTTATCCCAAGGCAGAACTAGAGCAAGATATCCAAGACCTGAAAGACTTCACCCGTGATGCTTCCTTAGGCCCTTCCACGGAAGCGATCGTCAAAGAAGCAGAAAAAAGAGGTATTCCCTGGATGTCTCTGGAAGCCCGCTTTTTGATTCAGCTAGGCTACGGCGTGAATCAGAAGCGGATGCAAGCCACAATGACTGATAACACCAGCATTCTGGGTGTAGAACTAGCTTGTGATAAAGAAGCCACTAAACGCATCCTCGCTGCTGCTGGTGCGCCAGTACCGAGAGGTACAGTAATCAACTTCTTAGACGATTTAGAACAAGCCATTGAATACGTTGGCGGCTATCCCATCGTCATCAAGCCACTTGATGGCAATCATGGACGTGGGATCACCATTGATATCAGAACTTGGGAAGAAGCTGAAGCAGGCTACGAAGCAGCTAGACAGGTTTCTCGGTCAATTATTGTCGAAAGATATTACGTTGGGCGTGACCACAGAGTGCTGGTGGTAAATGGCAAAGTAGTCGCAGTTGCCGAACGCGTCCCGGCTCATGTCATCGGCAATGGCAGATCCACCATCTCGGAACTGATTGAGGAAACAAACCTCGACCCGAATCGTGGTGAAGGACATGATAACGTTCTGACCAAGATTGAACTAGACCGCACCAGCTACCAATTATTAGAAAGACAAGGCTACACTCTCAACAGTGTGCCACCCAAAGGAACCCTTTGTTATCTCAGAGCAACGGCAAACTTAAGCACCGGCGGTAGTGCCGTAGACCGTACTGATGAAATTCACCCAGAAAATCTGTGGTTAGCACAACGGGTAGTCAAGATTATCGGTTTGGATATTGCGGGACTCGATATCGTCACTACGGATATTGGCCGTCCTCTGCGGGAAGTGGATGGCGTAATTGTCGAAGTTAATGCTGCTCCAGGCTTTCGGATGCACGTTGCTCCAAGCGTGGGTATTCCCCGCAACGTCGCCGGTGCAGTGATGGATATGCTGTTTCCCAACGAGCAATCTAACCAAATTCCCATCCTCAGCATTACTGGTACTAATGGTAAAACCACTACTACCCGACTACTCGCACATATTTATAAACAGACGGGTAAAGTAGTAGGATATACTACTACTGATGGAACATATATCGGTGATTACTTAGTGGAAGCTGGCGACAATACAGGCCCTCAAAGCGCCCACGTCATCCTCCAAGATCCCACAGTGGAAGTAGCAGTACTGGAAACGGCTCGCGGTGGCATTCTCCGCTCTGGATTGGGCTTTGAAGCCGCAAATGTGGGAGTGGTCTTGAATGTAGCCGCCGACCACTTAGGAATAGGCGATATAGATACTATTGAGCAGTTAGCTAACCTCAAAAGTGTAGTAGCAGAAGCCGTATTCCCTGATGGCTACGCAGTACTGAACGCCGACGATCGCCGCGTCGCCGCTATGTCAGAAAAAACCAAGGCTAATATTGCTTACTTCACCATGAACCCCGACTCGGAATTGGTGCGAAAGCACATCCAAAAGGGTGGAGTCGCCGCAGTATATGAAAGTGGCTATTTGTCAATTGTTAAAGGTGATTGGACACACCGGATAGAAAGAGCAGAAAATATACCTTTAACAATGGGCGGACGTGCGCCGTTTATGATTGCCAACGCTTTAGCTGCAAGTTTGGCAGCATTCGTGCAAAACGTCACAATTGAGCAGATTCGTGCTGGTTTGAAGACCTTCCGAGCTTCAGTTAGTCAAACGCCGGGACGAATGAATTTATTTAATTTAGGCAACTACCATGCTTTAGTAGATTATGCCCACAACGCAGCCAGTTACGAAGCTGTAGGTTCCTTTGTACGGAACTGGACTACAGGACAACGGATTGGCGTAATTGGTGGCCCTGGCGATCGCCGCGACGAAGACTTTGTGACTTTGGGCAAGTTAGCAGCACAAATCTTTGATTACATCATCATCAAAGAAGATGATGACACACGGGGACGTTTACGGGGTTCAGCCGCCCAGTTAATTATTCAAGGCATCACCCAAGTTAAGCCTGATAGCCGCTACGAATCAATTTTGGATGAAACCCAAGCAATCAATAAAGGCTTAGATATGGCTCCCGATAACAGCCTGGTGGTAATTTTACCGGAAAGCGTTACTAGGGCTATTAAGTTAATTAAGCTGCGTGGTTTAGCTAAGGAAGAGACACATCAACAAAATACTGGCACAACTGCTATCGATTCCCAAAATGGGATCGCACCTTCTTCTGTAGTCAACACACTACTGTAGTGAAAAGTCAAGAGTCTAAAATTCAGCATTTAAAAGTTTTTGACCCTTGACTCTTGACTATTGTTTTTCTTGTTCTGGATTGGTTTCATCACTGGGGGTTTTCATCTCCTCCTTAAAACCTCGTAGGGTTTTGCCTAGTGCAGTACCCAGTTCGGGAATTTTTTTCGGGCCAAAAATTAAAATAGCGACTATGGAAATTACAGCGATTTCTGGCCATCCTAGTCCAAACATAGACATTTCCTCTCAAGAATTTTTAATTTGGGAAGTTACGCGGTTTCTTTCTTGCATTCATCCCAAGATATAGTATCGTTAATTTTTGCGTTTGCTATTTCAGCACGAGCATTTCTAATATCTTCTTCATTTTGTTTATTCTCGCTGAATTGGGATATCCAACCAATCACTTAATTCGTGAGCTAGCCACTCCAGTTCCGCTTCAGAGATGAAGCAATGGGTAACACCCTTAACACTAGTATGGTTAATACCACTAGTACTAATCTTATATTTTTGCACTCCTACCCAAATATCTAATCCCGCCGACACT
Source organism: Nostoc sp. 'Peltigera membranacea cyanobiont' 232 (assembly GCF_002245985.1). NCBI lineage: Bacteria > Bacillati > Cyanobacteriota > Cyanophyceae > Nostocales > Nostocaceae > Nostoc > Nostoc sp. 'Peltigera membranacea cyanobiont' 232. The sequence continues at coordinate 17,569 of NZ_NOLK01000095.1, read as the reverse complement.
TGAATTCGTTTGCCCTCATCGTCTGTTGTATGGTGTGTTGGCACATAAACCAACTTGATGATATTTTCTCTAGGCAATTGACAGGGACGATGAAATTTAAATCCCAATAATTCATGGGTTAAGGCAATTTTCTGCTGATTTATATGCAGTCGAAAACGTCCATAAAGATTAAACAAAACGGTATGAACCATCGACAAACCCACTCCCCAAAAGGGAAGTGAGAACAAAGCAAAGGGAATGTTTACAGGAAAAGGGGTTGAGAGAGCGCAAATTGTCCAAAAAAGGATAAATGAATTCCAAATGGTGGCAAACATACCTATAAAAAATAGCGATGAATGCAAACGAGGTGGAACAATAATTTCTAGAGCATCTTGATTTTTGCTCAGTTGAATTTTGCTACCTGATGGTTGGCTAACACTTAAAGTTCTAGTGGTTTCAATGTGTGGTTTATCCAAAGCTGTCAATGCGACATGGGCAGAACCCAAACGCCGTTCTAAACTGGGTTCAGTCATTTGCTGCAACCAGCGAGTCAATCCAGGACTGACATTAGCCACTTGTTCAAACTGAATCCGAAAATCCTTTTGGGGTAAATCGGCTGGATGAGTACCCGTCACTAAATAAATTAAAGTTGCACCTAAGCTATAAAGATCGGAAGCGGGGACAGTGCGGCCGCCAAATTGCTCCTGTGGCATATAGCCATAGCTGCCCACCACAGTCCTAGTTCCACCTTCGGTAGCGAGGACAGTTTGCACCGAGCCAAAATCTACTAGGTAAACTTGACCAACACTGTTACCGGAACGCTCTCCCAATAAAATATTGCTAGGCTTAAGATCGCGATGGATAACAGGCGGATATAACCCATGTAGGTAAATGAGAATTTCTAAAAGTGCTTTGGCTATCTGTTTGACTTCTGCTTCGGTAAAAGTCCGCCCAGATTGGAAGTATTGCTCTAAAGTTTGGGCTGGGATATAAGTTTGTACTAGGGCAAATCCTTTTATGGTGGGTGAATTTACCTCAAAATAGTCTAAATAGCGAGGTATTAAAGGATGTGACAAAGATTTTAGAGTTTCAGCTTCTCGCTCAAACAGCTTGAGATCGTCCCATTCAAAGTCACCACCAAAAGAGAGTAACTTGATAACGACTAATTCCTGAGTATTCAAATCACGAGCTACAAGTGTTCGCCGCCCTGCTTTTTTACCTAATAGCTGCTGAACTTCATAGCGTTCGGCTAATATTTCGCCAATCATTATGGTTTCTTATAATGCTACGTTTGAAAAGTTTTTAGAGATTATGACTTTCCAATTTTGGCAAATCGATATTTTTAGTATAATTGCGTAATTCTATGCATTCCCAACTTTGGCCTTATATTACCCCTGGTATTCCTGATGACTTATTCGAGCATTTGCCAGGAATTCCCCTGAGTCAGCGAGAAGTCCGACTACTGTTAATTGCCCAACTGCGGTTAACATCAGATTCTGTTTTGTGGGACATTGGCGCAGGGACAGGTACAATTCCCGTAGAGGTGGGGCTATTGTGTCCAAAGGGTCAGATTATCGCTATCGAAAGGGATGAAGAAGTAGCTAATCTGATCAAACGTAACTGCGATCGCTTTGAAGTGAAAAACGTCGAAGTAATTGAAGGTAGCGCCCCAGAGTGTTTACATAACCTTAAGGTTGCTCCTCACCGCATTTGTATCGAGGGAGGAAGACCCATTCAGGAAATTCTGCAAGCAGCATGGCATTATTTGCCACCATCGGGTCGGGTTGTAGCCACAGCTGCTAATCTAGAAAGTCTCTATGCTATTTCTCAAAGCTTTTCTCTGTTAAGGGCTAGGAATATTGAAGTAGTGCAGTCTGCGGTTAACCGCTTAGAGACGCGCGGCTTCTCTCAAACCTTTACCGCCGTTGATCCCATTTTTATCCTCAGTGGTGAGAAACTGGATTAGGAACTGGGGAGTAGGGACTGGGGACTAGGGACTGGGGACTGGGGACTAGGGACTAGGGACTAGGGACTAGGAGTTTTCCAAATACCCAATACTCAATACCCAGTACCCAATGCCCAAGTAGCCAATGCCCAGTACCCAATGCCCAGTACCCAATACCCAGTACCCAATACCCAGTACCCAATACTTCTATGCCTTGGTCTCGGATTATTAGTGGAATTGTTGCGATCGCTCTTGCTCTTTCTGTTAGCCTTTTGGGCGGTTGGTATTTTACCATCATGTTTGCAGTTGTCATCTTTTTGGGTCAACAGGAATATTTTAATTTGGTGCGAGCCAGAGGCATCGCTCCAGCTGCTAAAACCACTATGGCTGTTAGCCTAGTTTTGCTAGTAATTTGTACCATTGATGGCAGTTTAGCTGATGCGGTGATGCCCTTAGCTGGTACATTTATTTGTTTTTACCTGTTATTTCAGCCCAAATTTGCCACGATCGCTGACGTTTCCGCTTCTATAATGGGGCTATTTTACGTAGGTTATTTGCCGAGTTACTGGGTGCGGTTACGAGCAATTGATAGTGCTATTTTTAGCAATCTCCCTTTCGGAGGTTACTGGCCCACAACCTGGGCAGATTTCTGGGAAAAAGCAAATTCTGCTTCCTTACCACAAGGTTTTACAGCAACAATGCTGACTTTTTTATGTATTTGGGCGGCCGATATTGGCGCTTACACCATTGGCAAATTCTTTGGGAAAACCCGTCTGTCTGATATTAGCCCGAAAAAAACTGTAGAAGGTGCTGTCTTTGGCATTACTTCAAGTGTTGCTGTAGCTATAGCAGGAGCCTATTATTTACACTTGCCCAGATCCCCGTTTACTGGTTTAGCATTGGGTTTACTGATTGGTATTGCTAGTCTTTTAGGGGATCTTACCGAGTCTATGCTGAAGCGCGATGCTGGAGTTAAAGATTCTGGACAATTAATTCCCGGTCATGGTGGTATTTTAGACCGTACTGATAGTTATATTTTCACAGCACCTTTGGTCTACTATTTCGTTACACTACTGTTGCCGCTACTATAAAGCTTCTAGGTTGATTTCAATACAGACCTAACAAGAACAACTCCAACCCTTGTAGGGCCGATCGCGATCAAGGATTAACGTTAATCCGCCCCCGACACACTAGCTTACTTGGGATCAGCGTTAGTTCTTGGATATCGACATCTGAGCCAAGATCCAGGTTGTACTCACGATCGCCCTCTAATATATCTCCCTGGTTAGGCTTGATTTTTACTTGTGCCAGTTGCAACTCATGCCCACTGAGTAACTGTAAGCCACCCAGAAAAATCTCTAGAGGCGTTGTTTCACTATTGGTGACTCTCAAACCTCGCAGTATAATTTGATTGTTATCAAGAATAATTTCTTGCCAATTAATTGGTTGTGACTTTGGGAAATGTGTTGGTAAAACCTTAACCAGAAAATCGCTCAAAGCAGTCGATAATAAATCAGATGAGAGAGAAGCATTCAAATCCTTCTCGTCTACGATCAAGTCGCCAACCACTGATACTGTTTCTAACAGTCGCAGGGGCTTTCCCCTGAGTACGGAGCCAATGTTTATCTGAATATTTTCTGCCGTTAATTGAATTTGTGTAATTAGGAGACCTTGATAAACTGCATGAGAAGCAAAAATAGATACCAAGGGGATGCACCCAGAGAGAAGTTGGCGATCGCTTGCTTTAATCTCCACTTTTAATTCTGATATTTGGATCACTTGCGCTCTTAACCAGAGCTTTAGGGCTTTGGTGAGTACCTGCGTAATTATACGGCTTTTCTTGGCATCTCTTGTTTGGGAATTTTGCTCTGGCATCTAACCAATCTGTTTATGAGTATTTGCTCAATAACCGGACAGAATATTAAACAAGTCTTAAATGTAACATTTATGCCTACTCGCTACAAAATGCAAATATCATTTAATTGTTAACAGTAAATAAGTAATTCCAGATGGAGGAAAGGGTACAAAAAATTCTTGCTCAATGGGGCATCGCCTCACGTCGTGAAGCTGAAGAAATGATTAGGCACTCACGGGTGCGAATCAATGGAGTATTGGCGCATTTGGGTCAAAAAGCTGATCCCCAAAAAGATGCGATCGCAATTGATGGTAAAACTGTATCCGAAAAGCAGCGTCCGGCTTTAATATATCTATTGCTGCATAAACCTGCGGGAGTAGTTTCGACTTGCTACGACCCTCACCGAAGAAAAACAGTCCTGGATTTACTACCAAAAGAATTACGGGAGGGTTCAGGTATTCACCCAGTTGGGCGTTTAGATGCAGACTCTACGGGAGCATTAATCCTCACAAATGACGGAAATCTGACATTTGGACTAACCCATCCCCGCCACAGTATTTCCAAGACATACCATGTTGTAGTCAAAGGACATCCCCCAGAAGCAGTATTGCAAATGTGGCGTGAGGGTATGGTGTTGGAGGGTAGAAAAACTAGGGCTGCTAAGGTACATCTAATAGAACGTCGTGCCGAGCAAAGCTTTTTAGAAATAGTCTTGCAGGAGGGAAGAAATCGCCAAATTCGCCGCATAGCCCAACAGTTAGGATACCCAGTAATCAAGCTGCATCGAACTGCTATCGGCCCCATTCAATTACAAACTCCAAAAGAACCCTTATTGTCAGAGGGTAAATATCGTTCCCTCAACGATTATGAGATTCACTTTTTGCAAGATCGGATAACGCAACCTACTAAAGATTCAGTGGAGTTAAGGAGTGTCAGCAGGCATGAAATGGCTAAGAAAGAAAAATAATCACCAGCCATCAATTTCATTAGAGCAACAACGGGCCGAAAAGTTGGCAGAATTGGGCGCTCAACTTTGGGCGTTGCGTCAAGAACAGGGCTTATCTCTAGAGCAAGTGGTTATATTAACCAGAATTCCCCAGCGATTATTGCAGGCGATCGAAGAAGGTAATTTAAACGATCTGCCAGAACCAGTTTATATTCAGGGTTTTATCAGGCAATTTGCTGATGCACTGGGCTTGAATGGAGTAGAATTCTCTGGCACTTTTCCAATTAGTTCCGCACAAGTAAACCCTCAAGGGATGGGGAATACTTCACCCATTAATCAACTACGTCCGATTCATCTTTACTTTCTTTACATATTGCTAATTGTATGCTCTGTCAATGGCTTATCTCAGTTATTAAATAACGCAGTATTACAAGCTAGTAATAGCCAAAACCAACCATACCCAAAACAAAAGTCCATTGTTAAACCAGAGCCAACCCAACCAAAAGATTCACTAAGAGTTCAACCTGTCAGCGATCCCCTTAACGGTAGACAACAGGGACAGGTTGTACAAATTGGTGTGACTTTGAAAGCGTCATCTTGGATTCGCGTCATAGCCGATGGCAAAACCGAGTTTGAGGGTATTCTCCCAGAGGGAACTCACCGGATTTGGAAAGCTCAAGAGCAACTGACAGTAAAAACTGATAATGCTGGTGGTGTGTTGATGAGCGTCAATCAAGAGAAAGCCAAGGAAATGGGAGAGCCAGGGAAAGAGGAAGAAGTTAGGATTGCTGCCAAGCCTAAGTTTTGAGATGAGGGAGAAATCAATTCAAAATTCAAAATGACGCTTGCGGACTCACTAACAAAATTGAAAAAAAAGACTGGGGGAGATGACGAGGATGAGGGGGACAACGAGACAAGGAGGAAAAGGAGGCATTTACTCCTCCCTCTACCTTGTCTGCCTTGTCTGCCTTGTCTGCCTTGTCTGCCTTGTCTGCCTTGTCTGCCTTGTCTGCCTTGTCTACCTTGTCTGCCTTGTCTTTTCCTACTACCCTTCTAGCCTCATTTCCCCACTCCTCAATTTTCTTGCGGGGCGCGTCCATTAAGTCTGGTCAGAACTTTTAAGCGATCGCCTAATTCCTCTCTCAACGCTCCTGATTGATAGCGCCACTCCCAGTTTCCCTCAGCGATACTGGGAAAATTCATCCGCGCTTCGTTTCCTAATCCCAAAACATCTTGCAAGGGAATAATCGCTTGGTTGGCTATGGAACTCAAAGCTAGGCGAATTAAATCCCACTGGATACCTTCAGGACTAATACAACCTAAATAAAGCCATAAGTTATGCTTTTCGTTGTCGCTGGCTGAATTGAACCAGCCTACAGTTGTGTCATTATCGTGAGTGCCAGTATAAACTACAGCATTTCGTGGGTAGTTAAATGGTAAAAACGGATTTTCGGGATCGGAACCAAAGGCAAACTGCAAAACCTTCATTCCGGGAAATTCATACTTGTCTCGCAGCGCTTCGACTTCTGGTGTAATCACTCCTAAATCTTCTGCCAAGACAGGTAGCTTACCTAATTTGTGTCTAATCGCTTCAAAAAAAGCGTCTCCAGGCGCTTCTACCCATTTGCCATTCATGGCAGTTTCTTCGCCTTTGGGTACTGACCAATAAGCCTCGAAGCCCCGGAAGTGGTCAATGCGAATTATATCTACATAGTCCAGCATTGCCTCAAAGCGCTGCACCCACCATTTAAAGTCTTGTTTTTGCAATTCCTCCCAGTTATAAACCGGGTTGCCCCACAATTGGCCTGTGGCACTAAAGTAATCTGGTGGGACTCCCGCCATTTGAGCCGCAACTCCTGTTTCTTCGTCTAAGCAAAAGATATCGGGATGTGCCCACACGTCAGCACTATCATGAGATACGTAAATAGGAATATCACCGATAATGTCAATACCGCGCATGTTGGCGTAGCTTTTCAGGTCTGACCACTGCCGGAAAAACTCAAATTGGACGAACTTGTAATAGAAAATATCTCCATTGAGGCGATCCTCTACTTGAGCTAATGCTTCGGGTTTACGCTTGACAAATTCTGGCTCCCATGTATGCCAGCTTGCACCATTATGGGCATCTTTCAGCGCCATAAATAAGGCGTAATTATCTAGCCAGTAGGCTTTGCTGTCGCAAAAACCTTCAAACTCTTTCTGCTGGATAGGCGTAGCATTAGCTCTAAAGTTTTCACAGGCTTTTTTGAGTAGTCCAATCTTAATCGGCACAACCCGATCGAAGTCTACCTTTTCTACCGGAAATCCTGGTAAATTAGCAAAGTCTTCTTCAGATAGCAAACCCTCATCTCGCAGTTTTTCTGGGCTAATCAGCAGGGGATTTCCTGCCATTGCCGAGTAGCACATATACGGGGAATTACCGTATCCAGTGGGGCCCAGGGGTAAAACTTGCCAATATTGTTGATGGCTCTCTTTGAGAAAATCAATAAAGCGATAGGCTTCTAAGCCTAAATCTCCAACGCCAAATCGACTGGGAAAGGATGTAGGATGCAGCAAAATACCACTGGATCTAGGAAAAGGCATAAGTAACCTGAATTATGAGAGGGAGCAATTATCTGATGGACACGCTACGCGATCGCATCGAATTTATCACGGAACAGTATTTGCACGGTAAATCAAGTAAACTCATCTTGTTTGTCCTTAGTCATTTGTCCTTTGCTCTTGACTAATGACCAATGACTAATGACCAATGACTAATAAATATGACTTACCGAAATCCTGCACCGACAGTTGATATCATCATTGAACTAGTAGATCGACCTCATCGGCCAATAGTGTTAATTGAAAGACATAATCTTCCTTTAGGTTGGGCTATTCCTGGTGGGTTTGTAGATTATGGGGAAGCCGTGGAAGTGGCGGCGCGACGGGAAGCTGAGGAAGAAACGGGTTTGCAGGTGGAATTAGTTGAACAATTACTGGTGTATTCCGATCCTAATCGCGATCCCCGTCAGCATACGATTAGCATCGTGTTTTTAGCAACAGCTACGGGGGAACCAAAGGCTGGGGATGATGCTAAGGGTGTAGGGATTTTTGAGTATTGGTGTGTGCCTGGTAATTTATGTTTTGACCACGATCGCATTTTGCGCGATTATTGGCGGTATCGGCATTATGGGATACGTCCGAGGTTGGGGTTGTTTTGATGCACTTTACTCGGTTAAAAATGACTTAAATAATTCATTCACTGTTGAGGAATGGAACCGTGAAATTTGATGAACTTGATAGCAAAATGCGGGTATTTGAGACAGCACACGATTATTGTGTGCTACCTGGACTTTACATAGTTGCAAGATTAGATGGACGCAGCTTTACTCGCCTGACAAAAGAAGTGCATCAATTTGAGGCTCCCTACGATACTCGGTTTCTAGACTTGATGCTTGCAACTGTCGAACATTTGCTCAATTGCGGGTTAGATATCACTTATGGTTATACCCAAAGTGATGAAATATCTCTACTGTTTGCTCAACAAGAAAACGCTTTCAACCGCAAATTAAGAAAACTCAATTCGGTTTTAGCCGGTGAAGCCAGCGCCAAATTTTCTTTACTATTAGGTGCTATTGGCTGCTTTGACTGTCGCATTTCGCAGCTTCCTAATATAGAAGAAGTAGTAAATTATTTTCGTTGGCGCAGTCAGGATGCCCACAGAAATGCTCTTAATGCTCATTGTTACTGGTGTCTGCGTCGAGATGGCAAAAGTGTAACTCAAGCAACCAGCATGATGAAAGGGTTGTCTATTGCCGATAAAAACGAACTATTATTCCAGTATGGGATTAATTTTAATCATCTCCCTAATTGGCAAAAACGAGGTGTGGGGTTGTATTGGGAGGAATACGAAAAGCAGGGATTTAACCCGATCAGTGGTGAAACTGTCCCAAAACTACGGCACCGCGTCAGGCAAGATTTGGACTTGCCAATGAAGGATGAGTACAGCAAGTTTATTGCAAAACTTTTGACTACAGATTAATGGCACAGCAGTATCACTGCTTGGCGATCGGGTTTAGTAAACAAGCTCCAAACACTCCTCAAAATCATCACCTTGCCAGGTTCCCGCAAATTTTAGCAAGTCTTCTGCTTTAGAGCCTCTAAAAATTGGTGTTGCTTCCTGTATTTCCGGTTTCGTTTGATGATTGGAAGTATCATCATTTTTTTCCGTTGACAGGTCAACAGATATTTCCTCGGTTGTTGGTTTTGTCTTGAGAAAACGCAAAAAATCCAGTGTTTCAGCTAGTAGAACATCTGAGGATGATTCAATTTCTTGGAGCAGTAGTTCTTTAATATTCATAAATAATATTTTGCAGTCTGTCGTAACAGTATTATACGAGTGCGATCGCTATGCTGACCTGACGGCATTATGGGATCTGACTTTTCCCGTTATCTTTCTATCACAGCGATCGCGATCATGAGTGCTATCCTAAAAGTCCTAGTTTCCCGTTGTTTTCTTCTCATTAAACATCTTTTATTGAAAATAGACTTGTGAGTTGAAACCTTTACTATATCCATGTTTCCAGACTTAACGGGAAAAGTCAGATTATGGGATACGTCCGAGGTTGGGGTAAGAGGGACGAACCGCAAAGGGCGCAAAGTAAGAAAAGAGAGGAATACCTGTGACACAAAGTTTTTGTGATTATACTGTGTCAGTGGTATTGAAAGGTGAATTATGGATGCGAAGGAACTGTTGGAGAAATACGCAGAAGGACAACGGAACTTTCAGAGAGCAGTACTGAAAAATGTAGACCTCAGAAATACAGACCTCATTCAAATAGACTTATCGAATGCCGATCTGACTGGTGCAAATTTTAAAGGTGCGGATTTAAGTAAGGCAAACCTGACAGAGGCAATAATTAACGGAACCGATTTTAGTAAGGCATGTCTGACAGCCGCAAATTTCAGTAAAGTAAATGGTACAACGATTGTTATGAGTAGCCATCGCTCTCAGAATAGCCATGTGCTACAGCCGGCAGCAAACTTTAGTGGTGCAAACTTAAGCAGTGTTAATTTAAGTGGAGCAAATCTAAGTAGTGCAAACTTGAGTCACGCCAACTTAGACAAGGCAAATTTAAGTGGAGCAAATCTAAGTAGTGCAAACTTGAGTCACTCCAACTTAGACAATACAAATTTAAGTGGAGTAAACCTAAGTAGTGCAAACTTGAGTCACACCAACTTAGACAAGGCAAATTTAAGTGGAGTAGACCTAAGTAGTGCAAAACTGATAGAAGTATCCTTAGTAGGAACAGACTTGAGTAATTCAATACTCAGTAGTATAGACTTTAGTGGAGTTTACTTAGTAGGAGCGGATTTGAGTCGAGCTAACTTAGAGGGCGTAAACTTTCAAAATGCAAATTTACAGGGTGCTAAACTGCAAGCAGTAAATTTACAAAAATTTAATCTATCAGGCTTGAATTTGACTGGAACTGATCTGGCTGGAGCCAATCTCACACAGGCAAACCTCAGACAATCTTCTCTCCAAAGGGCAAATCTGGAGAGAGCAGTTCTGCAAGGAGCAGATTTGAGAAAGGTAAATTTGAAGGAAACAAATTTGACAAGAGCAGACTTAACTGATGCCACTACTTATGGATGGCTAATTGAGGATGCTGACTTCAGTCGTGCAATAATGCCAGATGGAGAACCCTACAAACCGATCGCAGCTGAGGCAGAAATCGGTAAACAGGAAACATCGTTAGAGAAAGTAATATCTATGACCCGTAAAGTAATTAATACTGATAACGCACCCGCACCAGTCGGCCCTTATAATCAAGCGATCGCAGCTTCAGGTCAATTTGTATTCATCGCTGGACAAATTGCCATCGATCCCCGCCTTGGTGATGTCGTCTACACTGATGATGTCAAAAAACAAACCGAACAAGTATTAGCTAATCTTGAAGCCATCCTGACAGCAGCCGGTGCAACTTTTCAAGATGTGGTGAAGACCACTGTATTTTTAGCTGATATGAATGATTTCGCGGCGGTGAATGCTGTTTATGCTAAATATTTCCCCGAAGATACAGCCCCAGCGCGGGCTTGTGTCCAGGTATCGCGCTTACCTAAAGATGTGTTGGTAGAAATTGATGCGATCGCTGCAATTAGGGGTTAGAAGGAACGTATCAAGGAGCAAAATCTTAGCGGTTACATTTGATAGTTCTGTTTTGCGATGCAAATTCCATATTCCTACTCTAAAAACTCCATCACTTCTTGTAGCAACATCGGCTATATATGGCTTTTCGCAAGCAATTACGTTGTCGAAGAGATGTTTATGGTGCGGGAAGCTAGACAAGTTGGGAAAGTGTGGTGTACTGTCATAACGAAAAATCAGACTATTTTGCTCGTCTTGAAAGTGATAGCGGTAATCAATATATGTAATTTGATTATCTACAATAACAAAGGCTTCACTAACTGCCAGTAAATATTTGAGAGCAAAACGTATCCTAATGCGGAGATTAGCTCTCTCTAGCGTGAAAATTACTGCACTATATTCCTCAACGTATGTGTTAGAGCAGTTGAGTAAAAGTTGCTCAATTTCATCTAAATAGCCTTGGATAACTTTACGCGACATCTCTGAGTTTGCTCTTTATATCTTGGCGTAGAGCTAGGTAATGTTGATAGTTTGCTGCCCATTCGACAAACACTTCATCATCAGAAGTTTCGCCTTGGTTATATTTGGCAAAAAAGTCTTCTGAATTCATTTGGTACTTTATTTCATAGGTATTTAACTGTTTGCTAAGGGCAATCAGCGCATCTAGTGAAGATGTATATTCGATAATTTGTTTACGCATTGATTTATTTATTCAGTTTCATTAGTTTATACTATAGCAGTTATCATTTACGTGAGGTACAACCGTAGGGGCACGCCACTGTCCATTCGTGTCAACTTTCAGAGAGATAAATCATGAACATTGAACTCAAACCTGAACATGAGCAATTTATCCAAGCCCAAATTGCTAGTGGGAAATTTACGAATGCAGATGAAGTACTTGATGTAGCATTTCAACTGCTAGAAAAATTAAATTCCGAGTATGTGCAATGGGTGGAAGAAACTCGGCAAAAAGTTGATGTCGCAATTGCTGAAATTGAACGAGGGGAAGTTTTGGATGGCGAAACTGTAGTGATGCAGATACTAGAAAAGTTCCAAAAGGCGCGTGAGGCTTAGTAATAAGTCGCTATGTCATTTCACTATCTGCAAGTCGCGACTTAAATGAAATTTCTGATTACTTTTTAATCCAAAACCTGGAAGCAGGAGAAAAACTATTTAGAGAGTTTAACAATAAATGTCAAAATTTAGCCGTGTTTCCAAATATGGGACGCAGCTATGCTCATATTAAACCTTCATTACGTGGCTTGCCTCTGGATGGATATGTAATTTTTTACCAAGTGATTGATGATGGGGTTACAATTTTGCGCGTTGTCAGCGGTCGTCAAAATTTAGAATCTTTTATTTGCAGAGTCGGATGAAGAGTAAAGCTCTAAATTTTGTTAAGTGCAGATAAAACTCTGTTAATTACCTCTCAACAAACGCGATCGCGAAGTGACTCTGAAAGAGTATCGCCTCTATAACTTTGGGAATACTGAAATTCAGTACCATAGAGGAGTATTAAAAATGGCAGAAAATCGCATCAGTGCCAGCCTAGCCCCAGCAGATAAAGAAGCAGTTATGCAGGCGATCGCTACAATTAGAGAAAAGTTACCGTTTTTGGTGGATTTGACCACCGAAGACCGACGCACCATAATCAAGATGGGAGATAAAAGTCGGGCTTTTGTCAGCAAAGCTTTAGAAGTGGCGACACAGAACCCTAACTTTTTGCCTCGTTCTTTTGATTTGGAAGAGATGCGCCGGGACTTGGAAATATATGAGGACTTGTATCCGGTGCTGTTATCTTTGACGCAACTGCAAGAACTGGTAGATGATACCTGTATAGCGGCTGGTAGTGAAGCTTATGCAGCAGCATTAGCAATTTATAGCTATGCCAAAGCTAGCGGTGATGTTACAGGTTTAGATGCAGTCATTGATGAAATGGGACGTAGGTTTAGCCGCCGTTCCAAGAAAAAGAAACCCGAAGCCGCAGCCAGCTAAAGCATAAAATAGCCGATCGTCGCAGTTATAAATTTGGGTGTAATAGACCTTACTCGTAGGGAAGCATAGATGTACTTCCCTAGCGTATTTTGTATCTAATACCAATTTGAAAAAAGAATGTGACAAATAGACCATTTGTAGAGACGCGATTCATCGCGTCTTTACCCAAGGATGTATTGCAATCATCAATTGAAATGGTATAAAGATTTTTGCAACCCGCTTGCGCGGGTTTTGTTTGTGTACCCGCGACTTCTAGTCGCCAGGGCATTTTTGAGCCTCTGAGGCTGACAGTTGAGCCTTTTATCCTCAGTGTTGAGCCTCTGAGGCTGACAGTTGAGCCTTGTAGGGAAGGGGTTGGGGTTAGATTTGAGAGAAAATTGCACACGGCATGAAAATTGATCAATTACCCATGCCCAATTCGCAATTTCTACAATGATTAAACCACTACAAAATTGCTGGCGCTGAGTGAAGATACACCATCTAGTTGTGCGAATTTTACCTGACCAAATCCGCCATTGCTACCATCTTGGTCGAAGTAAAGCGCCCCTGTGCTTGTGTTGTAAATAAATCGTTGATCGCTTGTTGTGGCAGTTGTGCCCAGAATAAACTGACTATTAGAGAGCGAACCTGGTGATAAACCGCCACCAAAACCAACAGCAGATATTTGAATGTGGTCAATAGTACCGAAGTTGTAAATACTATCAAGCCCTTCATGATAATTATTGAAAACAAAGGTATCTTCATTTGAACCACCAGTCAGGGCATCATTACCTATGCCACCGATGAGGGTATTCTTACCAAGTCCACCATCAGCACTTAAGGTATCGTTACCTGCACCGCCATTTAGAATATGAATGCTGCTCTCGGCGTAGAAATTAGAGCCAATAGCGGATAGATAATCATTACCATCGCCACCGTCTAGTATGTTTCTACCAGACGTATTGTCTGCGTATAAGGTATCGTTACCTGCGCCACCATTCAGGATGTTATTACCATAGGAATTTCTAACATCCAAAATGTCATTACCTGCACCACCATTCAGGGTGTTACTTCCGCCGTAGGCGTAGGAGTAGTTCAAAACAGCAGATAGATAATCATTACCATCGCCACCTTCTAATAGGTTAGTGCCATAGTTGTAATCTACAGACACAAAATCGTCACCCGCCCCACCATTGAGGATGTTATTACCAGATGCGTAATGGTTAAGAGTTAAGGTATCATTACCTGCACCACCATAGATTTTATTGTTACCATTGCCCCCGACAATATTGTCGTTATAGCCCGTACCTTTGATCTCCAACCGTTCGATATTCTTGTAACTAACTTGATTTGTGTCGGCAGTAATTAAACCTTCGTTAGTACTAGTGTTGAAACTTGAGGTGATGCCTGCGATCGCAGTACTATAGTCAACTAACAAGTAATCATTACCTGTCCCTCCATCAACTGTTTGAATTACTAAGGGATGCACCACAGTGTCTGCACTTGGGCTACTGATATAAAAAGAATCATCACCACTATCACCATTAAGAGTGTTAGTACCTTGAACTCCACGGGCATCAAAAATGTCTGCCCCGTTTCCACCTGAAACTATATTCTTGCCTTTCCATTGATAACTAACATCCAGAGTGTCATTTCCATCACCTCCATTCAGGACATTATTACCAGCAGACAAATCAACTCCAAGATAATCATTTCCATCTCCACCCTGGAGGGTATTGTTTCCTACAGAGTAGCGAGCATAAAGTTTATCATCCCCAGAACCACCATCTAAGATATTCTTTCCATAAGAAAAGCGAATATCTAAGATATCGTTTCCACTTCCACCCTTGACAGTGTTATTTCCAGTCGAACTATAAACGTAAAGCTCATCATTCCCATCACCTCCCTCTAAAAGGTTGTTCCCGGAGGAGTTAGCGGCATAGAAGGAATCATTACCTGCTTCTCCGTATAGATTATTATTACCCTCTTCTCCGTTTAAATAGTCATCACCCAAATCTCCATAAAGGTTGTCATTGCCTTTACCTCCATAGAGCTTGTCATTGCCTTCACCACCATAGAGGTTGTCATCACCTGAGTATCCATAAAGGTTGTCGTCTCCCGCCAGCCCTTTGATAACATCATTATTATCAGTACCGTAAAGGTTATCATTCTGATTTGTACCAGTGATAAGTGCCATAAATTTTGACTCCTTTCAATCAATATTTTCTACATTTGTTAAGTTTTTAATTGGCATTTAGTGCAGTTATGACACACTGATGATTCACCGAAAGTTGACACTATCGGCATAGTTTATGTCGCTCTGATGCAGCACTAGTTATTCATGAAGGATGACTCTATGAATCGGCTTATTAGTAGCAGCTATTTAAGTTTTTTCACAACTATTTATTTAACATTTGAGCTTTTCAAGCCAGCCCTGTAGTTAAGACGCTCTCATGAGTCAACTTTTGAATTTTCTGAATTAGCCATTGCGCCAAGATGCTAATTAGAGGCTTTTTTTAACTTAATGCACCCTTGAAACTTAATTTTATATGCTATAAATATCAGGAACTTATGACGAAGGGTGTCCACCGAGATACCAGTAGAAAGGGATATGTTCTCAAGAAATATTGCAGAGAATGCTTTATTGATTTACTTACTTCACCAAGAATGATGTTTTAAAACTCAAAATTTTTACGGGAAAAGCAAGCTTTCAACCCAATATTTCTTTACACTTGCCCATAAATGAGCTTTTTAGGGAACGTTTCATTTTGAGGAGACACACTCAGCTTGTGGCTGAAACTAGCTTATATCAAGAGTTCTGTAAGTTTGCTTTCAGATAACTTTGATAACATAGTTTTATTTTGCGCTTATATAGACTACAACTACCACAACTCAAACAACTCTTAACAAATAGGCAGCGTAAAATTCATCCTTTGAGTTAATCAATTTGTTGAAGACCAAACTTGCTCATGGATGTCCCTCCGTCTGGCCTCTGCCTTGGGTTACAAACTGGACAGTTAACTACTTTACTGATTGCGGAAACAATCAAATTTATCTGAGTTTTTATCTCGTCAAGTTGGCAATTCTCAAGTCTCAGATTGGTTGAATCTGGTAATAGGTGAGTTAGCACCGACATAGGGCTTGCTGAGGCTTATTCCTCAAATGTTTGATGGAGTGAAGTTTGAAGTATCTCAATTATATCTTTCTTCCTTCTTCCTTCTTCCTTCTTCCTTCTTCCTTCTGCCTTCTGCCCTCTGCCTTCTGCCTTCCCCCAACCAAGATCACCAAAAGTTGCCAAGAACCAAAAATTGCTTCATAAAAATCCTATTCATTCAAAAAACTGGCCTCAATTAAAGCCAGTTTTTTGATTTTATTGAAAACTTCTATCAGACTTTGGAGCCGAGCATTAACGGAACACACTTGAGAAGATATTATTAAACTTTCTCATTAAAATGTCAAGATTTTATGAATTATTCCCCCAAAGTTTGCCATTAGATATCGCCGTTTCCCTTAAATTCTCTGGCTGTGCTTCTAAACTCTTGTCACCAAAATGCTTATCCATCAATGCCGGAACTTGTGTAGCTTGAATTCGGCTATGGCGTGTTTTATCTGGCATAACTAGGTTTGGCCCAGCTTTACAATTTTTCATACAACCAGTGCCCTTGATTGTAACTTTGTCTTCTAAACCGCGATCGCTTAAAGCTGCCTCCAACGCCTGACAAACTGCTTTACCACCGCGTTTCATGCAATCAGACTTTTGACAGACCAAAATCGTGGCTTTAGTCTTAGCTGGTTTTACCTTGACATTATCACTAGATGGGGGTTCTTGGACTGGTGCGATCGTTTCAACTCTCCCCATCTCAGAACGCGCCGCCATCACCCGTTCAGCTTTCAGTGTGACAGTGCCATCTTTCAAATCATGTTTTTTATAACCAACAACTTGCAGCCAAGTCCCTGGTGGTAAGCGCAAGTCAAAAGCAGCCCGTAAATGTTTAGCTAGTTTAATGTAATACTCACCCTCATGAGTCCCCAGTATTAAGCCTTTAAGCTTATAGCCATCTTTAATAACAAAATTTATAAATCTGCCCTCAAGACAAAATTCCGATCCTTCCATACTGTGAGACACACCCATTTTTTTTTGACCTCTTTTTAACTAAGTACAAGCTATCAAGCAAGATTTTCTCAGCAGCTAAAAATTAGAACTCTTGTTAGCGATTTTTCCAACAGCACTCAAGAGTCCAAATCTGGTCTTGACGGGAGGCTGTTAATCGCCGGATCACACTCCACAGTTGAACAGCTGTCATCGGAGAGCCAATTTCAACTTTCAATGGCTGGTTAGCTGTACAACTACAGGGAATGTCTAACTCCTTTAGGCGTTGATAGACTTGCCAGCGATCTGCCCAATTTACCTCTACAAGGTGGTTGCTTTCTATTTCTGAACTAAACGATTTCAAGAGAATTGCCCTCAAAGTGCAACAAACTTGCAGTAACTACCGCGATTGAACTTTCTGGTTATTGAAAGTTTTAGGAGTGTAACCTCTTAAAACCAGCATACCTTAAGTGCAAACAATTCTCATTAATTTTGGAAAAAAGATAAAATGTGGATGGGGAATGGGGCATTGACTATGGGAAAAGATCCTCTGCTCTCGGTTGCCCTATTTCTTCCCCACTCACCTTTGAGTTAAATCTTTATATCAACGTTTCTGGGTACGTAGATAGCCCGCATTTCTCACAAGCTGGAGG